>CAZDMM010001254.1:0-1501 GCA_964505845.1 uncultured Caldilineaceae bacterium | reverse complement strand
GCACCACCAATGCCCTGGCCGCCGTGGTCAAGGTGGTGCTGGAAAACTGGGGCATCCAGCACGGCTTCTTTTCCACCGTTCACGCCTACACCAATACCCAATCGCTCACCGACCAGCCCATGAAAGACCGGCGCGACTCCTGGGCCGCGGCGGAGAACATCATTCCCTCATCCTCGGGCGCAGCCAAGGCGCTCAACTTCATCTGGCCGGATTTGAAAGTGACCGGCAAGGCTTACCGGGTGCCGGTGCGCACCGGCAGTATTGTCGAACTCAATGCTGTGACTGAGCGACCCACCAGCCGGGATGAGGTTATGGCCGCGTTCCGCAAGGCGGCCAGCACAGGGCCGCTCAAGGGAGTGATGGATGTGCTGGAGGAGGAATGGGCCTCCAGCCGCATCGTCGGCGACCCGCACTCCTCGATTGTTGATCTGCCGCTGGTGCAGGTTTATGGGGACACGTTCATTTCGGTGGCGGCGTGGTATGACAATGAGTTGGGCTTTGCCAACCGGCTGGCCGAGGTGGCTCAACACCTGGTGGACTACTAACCTCAAGTGGCCCAGGGCCAGGGAAAGACCAGACGGTTGAACGAAAAGTGAAGAGCCGATAAACCTCGTCAGAGTCGAACTCGGGCACTATACAGACACGGCAACCGGAACACCTCAGGGCGGCAGCAGCAGTGCTGCCGCCGCCAGTCTCGGCCAGGCGGTTCCCTATTTGTGTGTCTACCACAAAACAAGAGACCAGATTTTGTATCAAATAGACAAGTGACGCCCCCCAAGGGGCGTGTTATACTTCCTTAAAATTTCCCCCCTTCTCAAACTTAATCCCAACTATGCCTTGTTGTACCAACATAAGGTAATATTTTTTTCGTAAAGGAAATCTATCTATGCGAATTGGAATTGATGTTGGCGGTACCAATACCGATGCCGTCCTAATGGATGGCGTCAACGTGCTGGCCTGGCATAAAACACCGACCACCCCTGACGTAACCTCAGGGATTACGGCCGCTCTGCGGGCCATCATGGCTGAAACCGGCGTCTCGGCCGACGCTATCAACACGGTGATGATCGGCACCACCCATTTCACCAATGCCGTCGTCGAGCGCCGGCGGCTTACCCCGGTGGCGGCCATCCGGCTGGGCCTGCCTGCCACCAAAGTGCTGCCGCCGATGGTGGACTGGCCCGATGATTTGCGCCAGGCGATTGGCAATCACGCCTACCTGGCCCACGGCGGCCATGAATTTGATGGGCGAGAAATCTCGGCCCTGGACGAAAAGGAGCTGCGCGGCATTGCGGCGGATATCCGCAATAGAGGTATTCGCTCGGTAGCGGTAGCAGCGGTTTTCTCACCCGTCAATCCGCAGCTTGAGGAGCAGGCCGCAGCCATTCTGCGGGACGAAATTCCTGATTTGGCCGTGACTTTATCCCATGAAATTGGTCGCATCGGTCTGCTAGAGCGCGAGAACGCCGCCATCATGAATGCCTGCCTGCGCGACCTGGCC
>CAZDMM010001253.1:0-1504 GCA_964505845.1 uncultured Caldilineaceae bacterium | reverse complement strand
CGTTGCGCAGATTCACCCGGCCCTGCCTGGTGAAGACCGCTCCATTGCGGGCAATCCGGGTAGGCAGGACACAGTCAAACTGGTCCACCCCGCGAGCGACGCCCTCGAACAAATCCTCCGGGCTGCCCACACCCATCAAATAGCGCGGCTTATGCCGGGGCAGGATGGGGTGCATTACCTCTAGCATTTCATGCATCTGGGCCTTGGTTTCGCCCACGCTCAACCCGCCGATGCCGTAGCCGGGGAAATCCAACCCCGCCAAAAATTCGGCACTCCGGGCGCGCAGGTCGGTAAAGATGCCCCCCTGAACGATGCCGTAGAGGGCCTGGTCGGAGCGGGTTTGGGCGGCTTGACAGCGTTCGGCCCAGCGGTGGGTTCGCTCCAAGGATTTGACGTTGTAATCGTAGTCGTGGGGCGGGGGACATTCATCGAAGGCCATGATGATGTCCGCTCCCAGCTTTTCCTGGATGCCGATCACAACTTCCGGGGTAAAGCGGTGATACGAGCCGTCAATGTGGGAGCGAAAGGTCACGCCGTCGTCGTCTATCTTGCGCAGCCCTTCCAGGCTAAAAATCTGAAAGCCGCCGGAGTCGGTTAAGATTGGCCCCGGCCACCGCATAAAGCCGTGCAGCCCACCGAACTCGGCCACCAAATCCGCACCGGGCCGGAGGTAAAGGTGATAGGTATTGCTGAGGATGAGGGTGGCCCCCAATTCCTGCAAATCGGCGGGGGTCAGCGTCTTGACCGTCGCCTGTGTACCGACCGGGGCAAAGACCGGGGTGGGGATATCGCCGTGCGGGGTGTGGATGACGCCGGCGCGGGCATGGCTGTGGGGGTCTTCGGTTAGAAGGGTGAATGAAAAGGGCATATACGGTGTGTCCAATGTTCAATGTTCAAACGTTTGAACGTTGACCGCATTATAGATTGGGTGGCTTCATTACCGCAAAAGAAGCTACATGTTGTTTGAGGCCAAAAATTGGCCCAAAACCCCGCTAATTTTGAGATAAAGCTTATTGGGAGCTTCCGGGAAGGTTTGTTAAATAACTTTGAACATGCCGTGGAAAAAGTGGGTAAAATGCTTTCATAAATTATTAACCTGTGTTAAAATAGGTTTGTGCGGTTCTGAACTATCTTTAATAATCAGGTCTTTACCAAACCAGCCGACCTTAATTTGGGCGCACCAGGATGCGTCTGAGTGGGGTCGGTTTTTGTTTATAGTAATCCCCATTTTTTTCCTTTTGAAGGAGCGCCGGTGAATGCGGTGTCAGCCGATCCAAGTATTCGAGTAGCCGATACAATTTTCTTAACCCCGGAAGTGGAAGCCGTGCTGCGGGCCATGTTCTGCAATTTTAAGCAAATTGTGGTTGAAGCTGAGTTTGGCCGGGGGTTTAGCGGCAGCCGCACTTTTAGGGTGTGGTTAATGGATGCCGGCGGCAAAACTCGTCTGCCCGTGGCTATAAAAATAGGGCCGGCCGGCTTAATTGAGGAAGAGTGGCAAGCTTAT
>CAZDMM010001252.1:0-1522 GCA_964505845.1 uncultured Caldilineaceae bacterium | reverse complement strand
AAACTCCAGCAAATTACCATCAGGATCATAAAAGTAATAGGCCAAAGCCTTCATCCACTCAAAAGAAACCGGGCCGAATACCTCCACGCCTTGCCGGCGGACGTGAGCCACCGCCGCTTCCAGCTTTTCTCGCGGCACGTTGAAAGCGTAGTGGACTTGTCCCCAGCGCTCGCCGCTGGGCAGAGGCGACTGGCCCTCAAACAGCAGCGATCCCTTATGCAAGGCGACCCTTTGGGCCTGGCCGGGCGGCCCCGCCCAAAACCAGGCCCAGGCCGCATCCGGCTCAGATTCCGGCGTCAATCCGACCACCTCCCGGTAAAAGCGGGCTGCGGCGGGCACATCTTTCACAATCAACACGATTTCGGCCAAACCGGTGCTAAAGTTCGATTCGGTATGAGTTTCCATAGGTTGTCCCCTAAGAAAATAGATTGAGTTATACCACTACAGACCACCCCTTACGACGTGGTGCGTGGTCCGTCAGTTTTATCGCCGTAGGGTGCCCTTAGGTTCGTGAACACTCCTTCGAAAATAGCCCTCACCCCCAACCCCTCTCCCATTGGGAGAGGGGAGTCGCGTCAGCGACGGGGTGAGGGATTTTCATCGTCGGTGGTGTGCCGCAGGCTCATGATGACTCCTATGAAAGCCAGGTTAGGCTTCTAGCTGCGTATAGTTACCCAAATCGGCCTTGATGCCCAGCCGCTCAAACAGTTCAGCCGGCCTGAAGCCAATTTCGGCGTGTTTGGCTGCAACAGCCTGCCTGGCCGCGCCCATCGCCTCGGTGTTCTCCCAGGCAACCAGCGTGACAAAATTAAACTCACCGGGGCCGTCTGCTTGCTCAAAGATGAAGTCTTGTACAAAGCCGGGTTGAGCCTTAAGGACTTGGTGGGTGAGCCTCACTTTTTGTAAGAACTCGGCCCGAGCCGCTGGCGGCACTTTGAATTTATCAATGCGATAAACCTGCCCTGGGTGTTGATGCCTACTTACCTCACTCATAGCTAACCTCCAAAAATAGCTTGGTGCATGTCACTGCGAGCCGAATGCGAAGCAGTTCTCCACGTTGATATGGAGATTGCTTCGGCCTGCGGCCTCGCAATGACAGGTTCACGCTTCGCGCTGGCGGTGTACCGTCAGGCTGGTGACGTCTCCTTTAGTCTGCGGCTGATGTTTCGCCGGAAAGTTGAAACAGGGTAAGCTGCAGCCCATCCGGGGTTTGCAGCCGTTGGTTCAGATGTCCCCAGGGCGTCTGCACCCGCCCGTTCACCGCAGCGGCCCCGCCGTTTTGCAGCAAGAGGCTGGCCTCGGCCACATCCGGCACCTCAAAGGCCAGGCGCACCGGCCCGGCTACCTGGCGGCCGGCTTCAATCTGGTCAACCCGCTCCGCCTCAGCCCGGTTAAGCAGCTCCAGAGTGGCTCGACCCGCCGCCAGGACGATGCCTTTGCCCTCGCCGACCGCCCACTGTTCCACAATCGGCAAGCCCAGGCCGGTATGGTACAGCCGGCTGGCCTGGTCAAGATCATCCAC
>CAZDMM010001251.1:0-1525 GCA_964505845.1 uncultured Caldilineaceae bacterium | reverse complement strand
CTTTTGACGATGAATGGGTCAAAGCCGTCCGGCGCATGCCCGAAATTCAGGAGGCTGAAGGTCGCCGCAAGGTGACCGTTCGCCTGCAAGTGGGACCGGATAAGTGGCTCGATCTCGACTTATATGCTATTGACGACTATGACGATATGCGGGTCAACAAGGTTCGATCCGAGGGCGGGGCATGGCCGCCGCCCAAACATCAACTTTTGTTGGAACGCTCGGCCTTGCAGTTGCCCGATTTAGCCCGTTTAGCGATCGGCGATACCCTTATCGTGCGGACTCCCGACGACAACCTGCGGGAGTTGCGCCTGGCCGGCTTTGCGTTTGATTTCAACAAGACGCCGGCGCCCGGCGCGAGTAAAGCTTACGGCTACATCACCCTCGACACCCTGGAGAGCATGGGCCAACCCCGCGCCTACAACGATTTAAGTTTTGTGGTGGCAGAAAACCCACTCGACGAAACCCACATTCGGCAGGTGGCCGCCCAGGTGACGGATAAACTAGAAAAAAGTGGGCGGACGGTTTACGCCACCAATATCCCCACTCCGGGGGAACATCCCCTGCAAAAACCCCTCTCGGTGATGCTGATGATCCTCGGTGTGTTAGGTAGCTTCTCCTTGTTGGGCAGCGGTTTCCTGGTCGTCAATATGATTTCGGCACTGATGGCCCAACAAGTCCGACAAATCGGCCTGATGAAGGCTATCGGCGCCCGCGCCAACCAGGTGATGAGCCTTTACCTGGCGATTATCTTCATGTTGGGCCTGCTGGCCCTGGCGATAGCCCTGCCGCTAACCATAGGCGGCGCCCGCGGGCTGGCCACTTTTTTTGCCGCTGTTCTCAGCCTTAAGCTGAGCAGCTTTGAAATTCCGTACCCGGTGCTGGCCACCCAGGCGGCGATTGGCCTGATCGTCCCTTTGGCAGCCACCTTCTACACCATCAGCACAGGCGCCAGGATTACGGTGCGCGAAGCGATCAGCGATTACGGCGTAAGCCAGGAGCCGCTTAGCTCAAGCCGGTTTGACCGGGTCTTGGAGCAGATCCGGGACTTGCCCCGGCCAATCCTGCTGGCGTGGCGTAACCTCTTTCGGCGTAAAGAGCGCCTGGCACTGACCCTGACCGCCCTCAGTTTAAGCGGCGCGCTCTTTATGACCGTCGCCAGTGCGCGCGCCTCGCTGCTGTACACCAACGACTACTCTTTCTCTTATCGCCAGTATGACCTGCGGGTTGACCTCAGTCGCCCCTATCGGGTGGCTAAAATCGAGCGCGAGGTGCTGAGCACGCCGGGGATTGTCAAGGTCGAAAGTTTTAATGTCATCGCCCCGGTGAACCGTCTCCGCAACGATAGCAGCACCAGCGAGGATCTGCTGTTGGTGGCCTGGCCCGACGGCACCAACATGTTTCGGCCTCCGCTGGTTCAAGGGCGCTCGTTAGGACCTCAGGAGCGGCAGGCGGTGGTCGTCAACACGGCCTTGCTGCGAGATGAGCCAGACCTGAAGTTGGGCGATGAGTTGGTGCTCAAATTTAA
>CAZDMM010001250.1:0-1540 GCA_964505845.1 uncultured Caldilineaceae bacterium | reverse complement strand
ATTACCAACAATGTCTGCAAATTTACACCAAACTCACGGGCGCAATTATCCCATCGCGTTAGAGGGCGCACCAACCGGCGCTCACTCCGGCCAGCCTGGCCTCTCACCCCTGGCCCTGGTCGCCGGCAGCGGCAACACCCAGTTGCTAACCCACTATGGCTATTACCTGTCGCCCAGGCCCACCATCCAGCGGCTCAAAAAGTAAGGGGATTTGCCACAAACCTGCGCCGCCGGCGATGAAAAAAACCACAGCCGAGGCATCCCCTGGTGGGCCAGGTGTGCCTCGGCCAATGGGCCGCGCACTTAAAGCTATGGCGAAATTCTTAGGTCGGGGTCGAGGCTTTAGCCGAGTTCAGCCGGTCTTGTCCCGGCTAAAGCCTCGACCCCAATTCGCTATGAATGTATGCGAAGTTGTACTTGGTGAATAAAAATGAATCTTTTGACACGCTTTTAGAAGAGGTAAAGCTATGATCAAGCCTTTAGCAGCCCACCCTTACCGCCGCCGCCAGGCGCCCTTTGGCCACGCGGTGGTCATCGGCAGCAGTATTGCCGGCCTGGCCGCCGCCCGCGTGTTAAGCGACTACTTTGCCCGCGTCACCCTGGTGGAGCGGGACCGGCTGCCCACTACCCCGGAATTTCGGCGGGGCGCACCCCAGGGCCGGCACGCCCACCTGCTGCTGCCGCCGGGCCAGGCCATCCTGGAGCAGCTTTTGCCGGGGTTGAACAACACCCTGCTGCAGGGCGGGGCTGCCTGGATCAACAGCGGCCCGGACAGCACCTTTTTTCATAACGGGGCCTGGTACGATGACCTGACTTGTCTGAGCTGCAGCCGGCCTTTACTGGAAAACACCGTCTACCGGCGGGTGGCCGAGCGGCCGGGGGTGCTCATTCTGCAAGGGCACGAGGTTCTGGGCCTGGAGACCGACCCGTCTCGCCGCCACGTCAGCGGAGTGCGTCTGCGCCGCCGGGCCGATTCCGGCGAGACCAGGCTTGCCGCCGACCTGGTGCTGGATGCCGGCGGGCGCGGCTCACGCGCCCCCCGCTGGCTGGCCGAGCTGGGCTATACCCCGCCGAGGGAAACCATCATTGACCCCTTGACCGGCTATACCACCCGCATCTACCGCCGCCCGGCTCACTTTGACCAGAACTGGCGCTTGCTGCGCGTCCGGCGCACCCCGCCCTACGGCACGCGGGGCGGCCTCATCTCACCCATCGAAGGTGAGCGCTGGTATGTCACCTTGATCGGCGTATCGGGCGATTATCCGCCCGGCGACGAGGACGGGTTCATGGCCTTTGCCCGCAGCCTGCCCAGCCCGGCCATGGCTGAGGCCATGCAGGCGGCAGAACCGCTCTCTAACATCTACAGCTTCAGGAATACCGAAAACCGGCTGCGCCACTACGAGGAACTGCCCCGCTACCTGGAAGGCTTTTTGGTGGCCGGCGACGCCGTGTGCGCCGTCAGCCCGGTGCATGCCCAGGGCATGACCTCGGCCCTGTTGGGGTTGGAAGGGCTGGCCGGCTGCCTGGCTCAACAGCGCCG
>CAZDMM010001249.1:0-1547 GCA_964505845.1 uncultured Caldilineaceae bacterium | reverse complement strand
GATGAAGGCGACAAGGTGACAGGGTGGCAGGGTAGCAAGTGGGCAAAATCTACCACTGACTACTGACCACCGACTACTTTTTTTATAATGGAGATTAACTTATGTGTTTAGGCATTCCCGGAAAAATCCTGGAAATTTATGAACAGCACGGCGTGCGCATGGGCAAAGTAGATTTCGACGGCATCCAGAAAGAGGTCTGCCTGGCCTATCTGCCGGAGCTTCAGGTGGGCGATTACACCATCGTCCACGTCGGCTTTGCCATTACCCAACTGGACGAAGAGTCGGCCAAAGAGACGTTGACCCTGTTCCACCAGATGGGGCGTTTGGAAGAGGAGTTGACAGCGGAAGACCGCTGACCGCCGACCGGCGGCCGATAGGCGTCCACCTGACCTGTCTCCGCTTCCAGTGCCGCAGGTGCAGGTAATGAAAATACCTTGTAGCGGTCAACCGTCTGCTGTCGGCGGTCTATTTTTGAGGAGGTTAGAATGAAATATTTAGACGAATTCCGCGACCCTGAATTGGCCCACAAGCTGCTGGAGGATATTCGCCAAACGGCCACCCGCAAATGGGTGATGATGGAGGTGTGCGGCGGGCAAACCCACTCGATTATCCGCAACGGCATTGACCAACTGCTGCCGGATACGATTGAGCTGATTCACGGGCCGGGCTGCCCCGTCTGCGTTACCCCGCTGGAGATAATTGACAAAGCTTTGGCCATTGCCGCGCTGCCGGGGGTGATCTTCTGTTCCTTTGGCGATATGCTGCGCGTGCCGGGCAGCCAGAAGGATTTGTTCCGGGTCAAAAGCGAAGGGGCTGACGTGCGCATTGTTTATTCGCCGCTGGATGCGGTAAAAATTGCCCGCGAGACCCCGGAGCGAGAGGTGGTCTTTTTTGGCATCGGCTTTGAAACGACCGCCCCGGCCAACGCTATGGCCGTTTTTCAGGCCAAACAGCAGGGTCTCAGGAATTTCTCTATGCTGGTTTCGCACGTGCTGGTGCCGCCGGCCATCGAGGCCATCATGAGTTCACCCACCAACCGGGTACAGGCGTTTCTGGCGGCGGGGCACGTATGCAGCGTAATGGGCTACTGGCAGTACGAGCCGCTGGCCAAGAAGTATCACGCGCCAATTGTCGTCACCGGCTTTGAGCCGCTGGACGTGCTGGACGGCATTCGCCGGGTGGTGCTGCAATTGGAAGCCGGGCGGGGTGAGGTGGAAAATGCCTACGAGCGCGCCGTCAAACGGGAAGGCAACCCGGCCGCCCAGAAGATGCTGCAAGATGTCTTTGTGGTCTCGTCCCGCAAATGGCGCGGCATCGGAGAGATCCCTGACAGCGGTTGGGAACTGAGCCAGGCTTACGCCGAATTTGACGCGGCCAAACGCTTTACCATGCAAGACATCCACACCCAAGAATCGCCCCTGTGCCGCAGCGGCGAGGTGCTGCAAGGTCTCCTCAAACCCAACGAGTGCCCGGCTTTTGGCAAAGAATGTACCCCGCGCAATCCGCTCGGTGCGACGATGGTCTCCAGCGAGGGGGCCTGCGCAGCC
>CAZDMM010001248.1:0-1550 GCA_964505845.1 uncultured Caldilineaceae bacterium | reverse complement strand
GGTCCAGAAAATTGCGGCCGTTTATGCTTCTAATGTCCACATAATTGATGTGGGGAATATGATGCAGGATTCCTCGGCCTTTTTGCTGGCCGGCCATAACCCCTACACCTCCCCTACGGCCGGTTATGGCGGTTTTAATTATCCGCCGCTACATTTGCTGTTACCTTTGCCTTTTTATGCCTTGCTGGGCGACACCCGCTTTGGCTCTATTTTTTGGGAGCTGATTGGGGTTGCGGTGATTTATCATCTGGCCCAAAAACAGCTATTTGCCCCGGATTTCAGCAGCCCGGAGACCGCGCGGCCTCCATTTGCCGACGGAGATGGGCCAATTCCCCCGGCGCAACGGTTAAATCTGCTCAACGTTGCCAATTTTGTGGAGTTAGCCATCCTGCTCTTTTGGTTGCAGCCGCGCAACCTCTTTGTCATCGAGCAATCCTGGGGCGAACCCTTGATGGTGGGGCTGCTGGCCCTCACTTTATACTTTTTTCAATACCAACCGGCCGGCCCGTGGGCCGATATTTGGTTGGCGGCGCTGCTGGCGATCAAGCAATATTTGGTTTTTATGGGGCTGCCGCTTTTTATCCTGTACGGTTTTAACTGGAAACGTTACGCGCTCACGGCCCTGGTTTTTATGCTCATCATTACTCCGTTTATCCTGTGGAACCCGGTTGAATTTTACCGGCGCAACGTGGTGCATTTTTTTCAACTGCCTATCCAAACCAATGCTCTGGGCTTGACCGCCTATTTTTGGGAACAGGGAATCTTGATTCCACGCTGGATTAGTCCTCTGGGAGCGACGGTGGTATCTTTAGGCTTAGGCTGGCTGCTCAGGCGGTTTGATATTTTGGGCTACCTCCATACCGTCATTTTGACCTTCTTTACCCTCTTTCTCTTTGGGCAGCAAGCCTTTGCCAACTATTACTATCTCATCTCTTTTTTCCAGATAGCGGCCTTGATTTTCTTTGTGCTTTCTCAAGTTGCCAGGTTGAATCGTGAGCCGGGCCGCTATGCCTAAACGCACCCTGAGCCGGCAGCAAGAAACGCTGCTGGCCCTCCTGTTCTTCTTCGGGTTGACCGCCGTCTTTTTGAGGCCGCTTGTTTTCAACTTCTTCAACCACATCAGCGGCAGCGGCGACACTTACGAGTATGCCTGGCGGCTGTGGTGGTTTAAGCATACCCTCATTGATACCGGCCAATCCCCCTGGCTGGTTCCTTTTGTGTACTATCCCTACGGTTATCTCTTAGCCTACAGCGAAGTCACCCCCACCAACACCGTTGTTGGTTTGCCCTTTACCATTGCGTTAGGTGAGTACAGCGCCCATAACGCCCTGCTTTTTCTGGCCGTTTTTCTGGCCGGATTCAACACCTTTCTCCTGGTGCGAGAGCTGACCGGCAGTTGGTGGGCCGGCCTGCTGGCGGGCATTTTGTTCGGCTTCAGTCCCTACCGGCGCGGCCAATACTTTCACCTCAACCAGATGACAATCTACTGGTTTCCCTTGATTTTTCTTTTTTTGGAGCGATTTTTGCGGACCGGCCGGCGGCGCTATGCC
>CAZDMM010001247.1:0-1574 GCA_964505845.1 uncultured Caldilineaceae bacterium | reverse complement strand
GCCTCAAAGCCAATGCCACCGTTTTTGAAGGGGCCGTCATCGGTGATGGAACCATCGTGGGCGAGGGCGCGGTTATCCACCCCAGCGTCAAAATCTGGCCGGGTAAAGAGGTGGAACCGGGCGCTACGGTGAACAGCAGCATCATTTGGGGATCGCAGGGCCGACGAGTTCTTTTTGGGCGCTACGGCGTTACCGGGGTGGTCAATATTGACCTTACCCCAGAATTTAGCGCCAAGTTGGGCGCTGCCTTTGGGGCTACCCTGCCCAAAGGGGTGCACGTGACCATCAACCGTGACAATCACCGCAGCCCTCGCATGATTAAACGGGCAATTATTTCCGGTTTGCCTTCGGCCGGGATCAATGTCTGGGATTTAGGCTCGCAGCCGTTACCGGTAGCCCGTTACTTTACCAAAGTTTCCGGCGCAGCGGGGGGAGTGCATGTGCGTCTGTCGCCTTTTGATGAGCGAGTAGTTGATATTAGTTTCCTGGACAGCCAGGGGGTAAACCTGAGCAAAACCAAAGAGCGCGATGTTGAACGTGTTTTCTTTCGAGAAGATTTTAGACGGGTTTATCTGGATGATATTGGGGCCATAGAGTATGCTCAAAATGTCAAAGAACGCTATATTGAAGATTTTTTAACCCATCTCAATACCAAGTCTATCCAGGCTGCCAATTTTGACGTAGTGGTTGATTTTGCCGACGCCCCCATCGCCAACGTGCTGCCCATTATTCTGGACAAGTTGAATTGTAATGTCGTCTCACTCAATGCTAATTCGGATCGGTCTAATTTTTCGCTGACGCAATCCAAATTCCAAACCGCTCTCAAGCAGATGCAAATAATTACCACCGCCCTCGGCACCGAGTTGGGAGCACGCTTAAATCCTGGGGGGGAACGGGTTTTCTTTGTGGATAACCGGGGCCACCTTTTAACCGGCACAACCGCCTGCGCCGCTATGGTAGAGCTGGCCTTGCGTGATGTGCCGGGCAGCGCCATTGCTATTCCGGTAGACCTGCCCAACATGTTTGAAGCTATTGCGGCGCGTTATGGCGGGCGCATTATCCGCACCGAAATTGACGCGGACGCCCTGGTCAAGGCAACCTGCCAGGAAAAAGTCATCATAGCCGGCGACGGCCGAGGCAACTTTGTTTTCCCTGATTTTCACTGCGCGGTTGATGGCATGATGGCTTTGGCCAAGATGCTGGAATTTTTAGCTACCCAAAAAATTTCATTGGGCGATATTGTGGCCCACTTGCCCCCCTATTACCTGGTTGAACGGCGAGTCTCCTGTGTTTGGGAAGCCAAGGCCCGTGTCATGCGGCTCATTCACGAAAAATTTGAAAATTATGAAAACCTGATGCGTAATGGCACCAAATTTAATCTTGGCCCGGATAAATGGGTTTTAATTGTGCCCGACCCGGATCAACCTTACTTTCGGGTGGTGGTAGAAGCCGGCTCCCTTAGCGCCGCCGATGCCCTGGCGGATGAGTATGCCCTGATGATCGAGAAACTATCGCCCCCAGAGTAATGTTGTCTCACACCCATAAGGTCTTTGAGACCTTTAGGGGCTACACTT
>CAZDMM010001246.1:0-1576 GCA_964505845.1 uncultured Caldilineaceae bacterium | reverse complement strand
AACAGAGCACGCTGACAAAAAAGCGGTCCCAGGTGTTGGTGCGAAAGGGTAAAAAGCCTGACCGGCCCGTTTTGGGGACAGGGGGAGAGAGGGCAGCCCTGCCCTCGGCGTTTGCCTCGGCCGGCTGGGAGGATTCAGTCCACTGTTGTGCCATAATATTTATTCCTTTACCGCCCCAAAGGTCAACCCCATGACGATGTATTTTTGCACCAGCGACAGGAAAATTAAAGCTGGAAGCAAGGATAAAACAGAGACAGCGGCCATTTCACCCCAGTTGGTGCCGGTGACGGTGACAAACTCGGCCAGGCCGGTGGTAATGGTGCGGGCTTCGACGCTGGTCAAGGTAGCGGCAAAGATATACTCATTCCAGGCAAAAACCCAACTGAGAATGGCCGTAATGGCCAGGCCGGGTGCGGCCAGGGGGGTAATGATTTTAAGCAGGACATCCAACGTGCTGGCCCCGTCCACAAAGGCGGCTTCATCTAATTCAATCGGGATGCCATCCATGATCCCTTTCATCAGCCAGATGGCAAAAGGAAGATTAAAGACGCAGTAGAGCAGGATCAGGCCGGTCCGCGTGTCAAACAAGCTAGAGTCGCCTATTCTAAAGACCCGGGTAAACATCAGAAAGAGGGGCAGCAAAAAAGCGGCCGGCGGGGCCATGCGGTTGGTGATAGTCCAGAAGAAGAGGCTGTCGCTGCCTTTGAGCCGCCAACGCGATAGAGCATAGGTAGCTAATAGAGCCAGCACTGCCACCAAAACCGCATTTGTAGTGGCAACGATGAGCGAATTCATCATATATCTCTGGAAAACCGGATTGTTTAACGGTTTGGTGTAATTCTCGGCAAAAAACGTAGTTTGGATAATGGAGGTTGAGCCAAACAGCTCAACCCGGCTGCGGGCCGAGATGACAAACATCCAATAGATGGGGAAAAGTACAACAATCGTGGCAGTAATCCAGAGAACGTACGTGCCGACCCAGCCGAAGATTTTATTTAACGGTTTGGATGCCATATGAGTCAACCTCAGGTATTTTGCTTGCTGTTCTGTCCAATGGCAATAAAAAGCAGCCAGCACAGAACCAGGGTAAAATAGAGGGTCAACAGCGAGGTGGCCGAGCCGTAGCCGTAGTCGGTTTTAGGGAAGACCACCCGCCAGATGTGCAGCCCGATAAAACGGGTGGCGTCGCCTGGCCCCCCGCCGGTCAACATCCAGACTTCGTCCACAATGCGCAGCGCATCCATGATGCGGATGAAAGTGGTGGTCAGGATAACCGGCATCATCATGGGGATGGTCAGGTAGCGAAAGACCTGCCAGCGATTGGCCCCATCTACCAGGGCTTGTTCCAGCGGTTCTTTGGGTATCGTCGTCAACCCGGCCAATAAAGTCAAAGTGACAAAGGGCGTCCAGTGCCAGATGTCCATCAGTACTACAGTTAAGAATGCTTGGTTGGCAAAGTTGCCAATCCGGTAATCAAGGCCGAACCACCAGTTAAGGTAGGTTGGAAGCAGCCCTAAACCGGGAATGGTCAACAGCCGCCAGGTAGCGCCCACGGAGATCGGCGCAATCATCAGGG
>CAZDMM010001245.1:0-1583 GCA_964505845.1 uncultured Caldilineaceae bacterium | reverse complement strand
GAAGGTTGGAAGGTTGGAGGATTGCAAACTTTTTATCCAGCCCTCCACCCCTCCAAGACATTACCGAATTTAGTCGTTAAACTTCACAAACGGCGATGCACTCAATTTCCACTAAAGCGTCTTTGGGCAGGCGCGATACCTCAACCGTGGAGCGGGCCGGGCGGTGGTTGCCAAAAAAGGCGGCGTACACTTTGTTCATGCGCTCAAAGTCGGCAAAATTTTTGAGAAACACGGTGGTTTTGACAATGTTGGCAATGCCAACCCCTTTAGCCGATAGGACCGCCTGTAGATTCTGCAACACTTGCCCAGTTTGCTCTTCAATAGTGCTGCCGGTGATAGTCATCGTGACCGGGTCGAGGGGAGTTTGGCCGGAGCAGAAAATGAAGCCGTTGCAGACAATGGCCTGGGCATAAGGGCCGATAGCTTGCGGCGCTTGGTCGCTGTGGATGCTTTCCATTTAAATTCCTCTGAAAATAGTTTTTTGGTGTGCAAAAGCTATAGCTTTTGCACACCGATTTTCACACTTCGCTTCGCCAGGCGATGATAAGTGCTGCCAGATTGTCCATAGCCAATTCCAAATTGGTCTCAAAATCGGCGGGGGCAGTATGATTTGCATTATCCGTCACACCGCGAATTTCGACAAAAGGCGTCCCGCTAAAGAGGCAGGCTCTCGCTCCGCCCGCTCCCTCCCAGGCCACTGCCACTGCGCCGGTGGTCTCCCGAAGCTCTTGACCTCTGGCTACATCCACAATATCCTCATCACCGCTGGCGATGGGGCCAAAGTGGACGCGAAAACCGGCGGCCGGGACAATCACCCGGCGGAGTTCAGCCAAAGCAAACGCTACCCCCTCAAGAAGTCAAATTCTTCTTGCATGGGGGTGACGATGAGGATCTTCATTACACTCAGGGTTACTCCGGCTTCTCAACCACAGCCGGGAATGTCTTCAAGGCGATAAAACACCTGCTGCCCCAACGACTCGGCCAGTTTGACCATGCCATCCGCTCCCTGCGAGGGGCCACCGGCGCGCAGGCAAGCATCGCAGCGAGGGGCCAACAGGTGAGCAATAGGGTGAAAGATCTCGTTAAAAATGTCATCACCCACTTTTTGAGAACCGGCAGTTTCAACCAGGGGCAGGGCAAACCACTCGCCTACTACCGGGATGTGTCCGGCTCGAAAGAGACGCAGGGCGATGCGATTCATAACCCGCACATTTTCAGCCATCAGTTCGGGATCATCACCGGTGCCGGAGCGGTACGGCCCGGCGATGAGGATCATCAGGGGTTTGAAGTTGTCTGTCACAAGATTTCCTTTCCATACAAATTAGGCCGAAACAGCTTCGGCCTAACATTTTTAGATTTTTACGGCTGTACCCACTACTGTCAACAAATGAACAACGAATAAACGAATAGAGACGTTTCCATTCGTTTATTCGTTGGCTATTCGTTGACAGTTTGGGCCATCAATATTGAATTATGCAGGGCTATCTAACCCTACTACACCGCCGCCTTTTCTCTCTCACCCATACCCAGCAGCATGTTGGCGGCGGTTTTGAGGTAATAGGGGAAGCGCTGCCAGGTATCTT
>CAZDMM010001244.1:0-1586 GCA_964505845.1 uncultured Caldilineaceae bacterium | reverse complement strand
GCGTCCAGTTCATGTTGTTCATAAACAGCCGAAAGAGGCGGGGGTTGTCGCTGTTGACGGCTTGTTCCAAGGCTGGCGGCGCGATCATCGCCAACTGTTCCGGCAGGTGCAGGGTTTCCGTTTCCTTCCGCTCCACGCGCACGGTGAACACCGGGAAGGGTGCGCCGTTTGGCAGGGCCGGACTCATCCCCTCCATGTTGTGCTCCATCCCGCCCATCATGCCCTGTCCCATGCCTGCCATCATGCCCGCTTCGGCCCCGGAGAAGGCCAGGCTCTGCATTTGTAGCTCTGTTCCAACCTGGTAATCACTAAAGTTGGCCCACAACTCCACCCGCTCGCCGGGAGCCAGGGTGACATACTCCCGTTGCACCGGTTTTTCCAGCAAGCCGCCATCACTGGCGATAACGGTCAGCGGCGTGCCGTCTGCCCAGGCTAATTTGTAGATACGGGAATTGGAGCCGTTGAGCAGCCGCAGCCGGTAGGCCCGGGTAGAGACCGGCAAGGTAAAGTTGGGCTGCCCATTGACCAGGATGTCCTGGCCTAAAAAGCCCATCATTTGATCCATCATCCCATTGGCCAGGTAGACGAACTGATTATCCGCATCAAACACCCGGTCCTGAATCACCAGTGGCAGATCGTAAGCAGCGGTGGGCAGACCGGCGGCAGCTTCTTCCTCATCGGTTACCAGGAATAATCCAGCCAGGCCCTGATTGACCTGGAGGCCGGTTTGCCCGTGCGGGTGGGGATGGAACCAGTATGTGCCCGCCCGGTTGCGCACTTCAAACTCGTAGATGTAGGTTTGGTCCGGTTTGATGGCGTGACGGGGGTGGCCGTCGGCGGTATCCGGTACGCGCAGGCCGTGCCAATGAATGATGCTCTCGGCCGGCAAGTTGTTGGTAAAGTGGATGCGGAACTTTTGCCCACGGCGAGCACGGATGATGGGTCCCAGGTAAGAGTCGGTCAGGGATTGCAGAGCGGCCGGATCACCTTTTAAGACCTCACCCTGGTAGCTCCACACGCGGGTTGGTTGGCCAGGGTGAATCGGGGCCTCCGTTTCGATAGCCCGCAGTGCCAATTCCACATCGGGGGTGAAGGTGCTCTGGGCAGGCGTCGGCTTGATAGCCCCGGCAGAGACAGGAGCGCAGGCGCTTAACCAGGTGGCTGCACTCCCGGTCAGGACCGTGACGGTCCCAAGCCCAGCCAGTCGTAAAAAGTCGCGGCGATTGAGTTGCTTTCGGTGACTCATTGATAACCTCCCTTAGTTCACTATTGATGAATTTGCAGCATCTCAGGATTGCGAACGAACAGGTTCGTTCGGATGGAGAATTTTTGGGGTAGCCATGGCCACAAGGCGACCCTTAAGCCGTATTAGTGGCTGTAGTAGAGGGTGGCACGCGAAGCGTAAAGTCTGCACTCCAATCATAACTCCCTCGATGGAAGTTTGTGTTTTACCGAACTAATGTCTCTCATAAGCTCAGGAGCGGGATGACTATCCACACTCCTGAGAGCAATCTTTACCCCTAGTGTGAGTTTACTCGCCGCTCATCTCGATTAACTTGCCGTGCCAGGTGTGGGGGAAGACCTGC
>CAZDMM010001243.1:0-1602 GCA_964505845.1 uncultured Caldilineaceae bacterium | reverse complement strand
GCATAGACCCAGGCAATGGTACAGAGGCCATAAACCAGGGCGGCCCAAAGGGCGGTAGAGCGGGCAAAACCCACCTCGGTGAGCCACACCAGCAGCAGGGCGGCGGTCAAGGCGGTGATGAAGGCGTTGGTCAACAAGCCCAGGTGGGTCAGGTTAAGAGCGGGCAGAACTCGTCCTGCTCCAAGCAAAGGCGCCACCAGCAGGGAAATACCGGGAGGTTTTTTAGTGTAGAGGTTGCCGTCACGGCCCCAAACTCCGGGCGGGTTGGGCGTCCAATGGTTGGTCCAGATAAGCTGGTTGAGGTCAGGCCGGCCGGTTTGGGCCAGGTTGTAACCGGCTGTAAAAACAGCCAGCTCATCCATCACATGAAATTTGCCGGAAAAGCTGAGCAGGTAAATTGAAAAAAGCAGCAAACCGGCGGCAAAGGGCAAAGCTTTAGCAGACATGCAGAAGATAGGTAGATGCTTTATTTTTTCTCAAAAGGGTGGTATAATCGAGTTATGTTTAGATACAAGGTCAGGAGAGTCTTCGCCCTGGAGCTGTAAAAGCACGCCAGAATCTCCCCAAACGGCCTGTGAGGTAACTATGCCGCCAAAAAATTTTACTACGTTAGGGCGAGTCAGCCTAATTTTTGGGCTGGCAATTGTCATACTGCTTGGCCTATCGGTCAGCTTTGCCAGGTTAAACTCAAGCCCCGCCCAGGCCGCCCACCTGGACCAAACGGCAGCTTCCAAACTACCGGACCTGGCTATTCCCCCGGCTCAGGGGGCCGGCTGCTACTGTGGCAGCGACATCTACGAGTGTAATAATTTTGACACCAAAGATGACGCCCAGGCTTGTTTGGATTACTGTAAATCGGTGGGGCGAGGTGATGTGCATGGCCTGGATATTGACAATGATGGCCTGGCCTGTGAAAGTTTACCGGCCAAGCCGACCCCGCTGCTCCAATCTGCCAACCCCACCGCTTATGTTGACCCGCTGCTTCGAGACCCGGTTTTTAGAACCTTGTACAACGCTACCAACCTGATCACCAATGGCAGCTTTGAAGAAGGAGCCTACCCGGTGGGCGAGTTGGGTTTTGAGCCACCGGAGACAGGCCAGATACCCAATAGTTGGCTGTGGTATCGCAGCCAAGCTTATGGCAAATATAACATCTATACGAATGAAAACTTTACCATTTCCTGTCCCGACGATTTGAAAAATTTCACCGTCGGCAGTTTTGGTCTATCGTTACATATGCAGTCTACCGACCAGCCGGATGCCCACCTGGGCATTTACCAAACCGTGAACGTCAACCCCGGCCAATCCTACTTGTTTGTGCTCAGCGGCACCATTCAGGCTCAGCCGGGAGCCAGCTCTCCAGACATCAACAACCGGGTGCGCGTTGGCTTTGACCAGACCGCCGGCCACGACTGGTGGGCTACCCCTGAGCAAGATTGGATGGCCGTCCCCTGGCGCGAGCAGGAGTTGGAGTTTAAAAGCACCGGCCCCGACGACCCCGACCTGGCCAAGATTGAGAGTTATTTCACCGTAGTCAAGGCTAAATCTAACCGCATGACCATCTTCATTGACGCCTGGCGCCGGTGGCCCAACTGGCGCACC
>CAZDMM010001242.1:0-1603 GCA_964505845.1 uncultured Caldilineaceae bacterium | reverse complement strand
GTAGCAGTATTCAAAATACATATCACCGCTGTGGCAGGCCACCGCCCCAAACAGGTCAGGGTGATGCATAGCCAGGACCAAGGCCCCATAACCACCGGAGGATTTACCGGCAATGGCGCGATAGCCGGCCTCGGCGCGGGTGCGATAACGCCGGTCAATGGCGGGGATAAGTTCCTGGGTCAGGTGGTCCTCATAGCGGCCGGTAGCGCTGGAATTGATATATTGGCTGCCGCCGTAGCGGGTAAAGCCATCGGGCATAACCACCAGCATGGGCTGGATCAGGCCAGATTCGATCAGCCGATCCAGCCGCTCCTGGATGGTTTCATCAAAAGCGGAGTCGTTGAGCATGTAGGTGCCTCGCCCGGTGTAGCCGGCCAGCAGATAAACCGTTGGGTAGCGAGCCTGGCCCTGCTCGTAGCCGGGCGGCAGGTAAACCGGCGCCTGGCGGGTCGCCGGGTCGCCCAGAGGATTGTCGCGCAGCAGGGCGCTGGGGATCGTTTCGATGATGATTCGGCTGGGAGACATATTCTTCCTCCAATTTTATACCGGATAGGGGCAACCGCCAGGGTTGCCCCTGTTACCTTTGCGTTGTAAGCAGATTGGACTAAAATGGTGTCTGGTCAATGCTCAGTTTCCCCCAGGGGGTTTGGTTTGGACGTCCGGGTTATTATTCCAACTTATAATGAAAAAGAAAATATTACAGAGTTGGTCAGGCGCATCCTGGCGCTGAGTCTTAAGGTGCAGGTGATTATTGTGGATGATAACTCGCCTGATGGCACCGGTCAAATTGCGGATGAATTGGCGCGACAGGATGGCCGGGTCAAGGTTATCCATCGCCAGGGCAAGCTGGGCCTGGGGACGGCCTACATCGCCGGTTTCAAGCTGGGCCTGGCCGAAGGCGCAGACCGCCTGATTACTATGGATGCCGATTTTTCGCATGACCCCAGCTACATTCCGGCGCTGGTGGCGCTCTCCAATCACTATCACATTACCATCGGCTCACGCTACATCCCACAGGGGGGAGTGGTCAACTGGGAGTGGCAGCGTCGCTTTTTAAGCTGGGGGGCCAACACTTTTGCCCGCACAGCCCTGGGTCTGAGAGCCAACGACTGCACCGCCGGTTTTCGCTGCTATCACCGCGAGGTGCTGCAGAATATTGACCTGGATCGGATTTTTTCTAACGGCTACTCCTTTCTGGTAGAGATGCTTTACAAATGCCAGCGGCGCGGCTACACCGTGGGCGAAGTGCCCATCATTTTTGCCAACCGAGAACGAGGCCAATCAAAAATCTCGCGCAATGAAATTTACAAGGCTATGTATACCGTCACCCGCCTATCGTTGACCCGTTTTATCCCCCAGGGCCGCCGCCCCGTTTCAACCCTGCCGCCCGAAGCTCACATAGCCGACAACGCCAAAAACCTGGTAGAGAACACCGCCCCCGCCCGCAAAATCTAAGGATAGAATAGAATGGAGGACTGGAAGATTGATTACCGCTATCTCCAGCCCTCCAATCCTTCGCCATCCTTTAATACGGTTTCGCTTTGTGCAACCGCTCAGAGCGCTGCTACCCTCGTCACACCGACTTTCATGTACTTATGGGCCA
>CAZDMM010001241.1:0-1605 GCA_964505845.1 uncultured Caldilineaceae bacterium | reverse complement strand
GGGTTGAATTATGTAGCCACCAACAACGTCCACTACGCCACTCGAAATGGTCAGCGTTTGCAAGATGTGTTAGTGTGCATTCGACATCGGACGAACTTGGATGAGGCCGGGCCGCTACTGCGGCCCAACTCAGAGTTCTATCTCAAACCAGCCCGCCAGATAGCTCCCCTCTTTGCCACCTATCCTAGGGCTCTGACCAATACGCTTCAGCTGGCCGACCGCTGTCACTTTGAACTACGTTACGGCTTGCAAGAGTTGCCGCGTTTTCCCATCCCGCTAGGGCTGGATGCGGGAACCTACCTGCATCAACTCTGCCACGAGGCTATCCCCTGCCACTACCCCGATCCACCTGAGCGCGTGTGGGAGCAACTGAACCACGAGGTGGCCGTAATTCAACAGGTTGGGTTGGCCAATTACTTTCTCATCGTCTGGGACATCGTCCGCTATGCCCGGGAGCATGGCATTCGCTGCCAGGGACGTGGTTCAGCAGCCAGCTCGCTGGTTGCCTTTCTCTTGGGGATCAGTCCGATTGACCCGCTGGCCAATGGTCTGGTCTTCGAGCGCTTTTTGTCAGCCGAGCGGAGCACGGCGGCAGACATTGATCTCGATTTCCAGGCCGACCGGCGTGAGGAAGTCATTCAGTACATTTATGGACTTTACGGTACAGAGTACGCTGCGATGGCTTGCACTTTTGTCACTTTTCAAGCACGGAGTGCTCGCCGGGAGGTGGGGCAAGCACTGGGCCTGTCCCCAGCGCTGCCGAACCAGGTGATAGACCACTCAGATGACGTGGATGAGTCTCAGGAAACAAAAGACGTGCTTACGCCGTTGCGAGAGTTGTGCCGTCAGATTGACGGCTTCCCGCGACACCTGGGCCTGCACAATGGCGATTTTGTCATTACTGGTGCGCCCCTTGCCTCTCGGGTGCCAACGGAGCCAGCGGCGATGATGGGGCGAGTGGTAGTGCAGTGGGATAAAGAAGCTCTGGAAGCGGTCGGATTGGTCAAGATTGACATCTTGGGCTTGCGGATGCTCTCTGCTATCGTCGAAACAGTTGCTATCATTAAGGAGATCATGGGCCAAACCCTTGACCTGGGGCGACTGACCTTTGACGATCCGGCAGTCTACGAGATGATTGTCCAGACCGATACGATTGGCGCCTTCCAGGTAGAATCTCGCGCTCAGACGCAAATACTGCCCAGGCTCAAACCGCACTGTTTGGCTGACTTGGTTATCTGCATCTCGCTCATCAGACCCGGGCCTATCCAAGGCAATATGGTTCATCCCTACCTGCGTCGTCGATTGGGTCAAGAGCCGGTGACTTACCTACACCCTCGGCTAGAAGCCGCTCTGGCCGAAACCCTCGGCGTAATACTCTTTCAGGAGCAGGTCATCAAAGTAGCAGGCGACTTGGCTGGCTTCCGCCCGGGGCAGGGCGAGCAATTGCGCCGGGCTTTGGGAAGCAAACGGGGCGCAGCCGAAATAGAACGCCTCCGTTCCGCTTTTCTGACTGGGGCGCAAGCGAATGGAGTTTCTTTGGATATAGCCGAGACAATCTTTGCCCATCTTCAGGCTTTTGGCGGCTACTCCTTTGCCAAAAGTCAC
>CAZDMM010001240.1:0-1605 GCA_964505845.1 uncultured Caldilineaceae bacterium | reverse complement strand
AAGATAGTGAGCAAAGCGAAAATCGTATCGAAGGCTGCTGTTTTTACCCTAGTTACCCTAGTTCCCAAACTCCAGTTTGGGAACTAGGGTAACTCCAGTTTGGGAACTAGGGTATCCCAAACTCCAGTTTGGGAACTAGGGTTTTTTAATTGACCGGCGCTTGAATGGACAGCGACTCCAGCATGGCGTCAATCTGGCTCAGATTGGGGGTAAAGTCGCCGGGTGTGGCCCCATTGAGGGCCTGGGTGGTTTGGGCCAGGTAAGCTTCAAAGTTCTGGGCAAAGGCGTTGTAATCCTGGGCGCCGGCTTCTTCCAGGGTGTTGGGCAGCAGGGGGGTGGAAATCGGCTGGAAGTAGGCCACGTAAAAGCGGCCATCGGCGGTGAGGCCCTGAAAGGTGTAAAAGACCGAACTGTTGAGGATGGGGCTGATATCCTGGGCGTAGTGGGTGATAAAGCGCACCCCGGCCCCGCCCTTGAAATCCAGGTATTTGAGCTGGGCGGGCAGCACCTGGCCGGCTCCGATAGCGGGCAGAACCGGCAGTTCCTCGGAAACCTGCGAGGGACGCTCTTGCAGCAGGGTTTGCAAGGTATTGATGCGCCGGCTCAATTCATCCACGCCGGCAAAGGCGTACATATTTTGGTAAGCCTCCACCGGGTAGATAAAAAGCTGGCGCTGGCGAGTGTCGAGCCAGGGGCTAGGGGTATCTTCATCAAAGGTGAATTTGAGATGGGCCGGTTCGCCGTTGAGGGCCGGCGGTGTGTTGGGGTTGTAGGGGATGGCGGGCCGAACATGGCTTTTGAGGCTGTGGGCCATGTCGCCCAAATCAAGGCTGACGCCGGCCGGGCTGAGGCCGATTTGCTCCGCCACCGCCGCCGGGTCAACCGGCCGCCAGATGGTCGCCACGTCCACCAGGCTGGTCTGGCCGGCCTCAAAGCCGGCATCGGTGGAGGTGATGTCCTTTTCGGCCACCACCTCGGCCTGCCAAACCAGGCCGTTGGGCTGCAAATCGCCCAAAATGCTGGATTGGTCGGAACAGAAATAGTTGAGCCGCTTATCGTGAATGATGGCGGTTGCGCCGGTGGCAAAGTTGCAGGTAGCGCCGTTGGCCAGTTGCAAGAGCCACACATTTTCTGGCAGGTTGACCAGTTCTTGCCCCTGCAACTCATAGGTCCAGGTGACTCGCTCGGTGGGGCAGCACATGGGGTCGGTGGGGCCCTGGGTAATCAGATCAATGATAATGCGCCCGACCTCAACCCCAAAAATGGTCAGCGATTTGACGTCAACCCGGTCGCCCAGCAGGCTGACGGCGACGTTGTCGGGTTGGCCCTTATTATCCAGCACCGCCGCCAGGTAAACAAAAGTACCGCTGCCGCCGCCGTTGACCGCTACCAGCGCGGCGGCGTCCTCAACGCCGTCGCCGTTCAAGTCGCCCCAGGCGGTGAACCGGTCCAGCAGTTTGACAAACAGCTTGTTGTCCTCGGTGTTGACTTCGTACTCACCGTTGGTCAGCTTGACCCGGCCCCACTCATCCAGATTGTATTCGGCATTGGCTAATACCTCAGCGGTCAAAACAGCGCCGCCGGTTTTGGGGGTGGGTAGGGATT
>CAZDMM010001239.1:0-1607 GCA_964505845.1 uncultured Caldilineaceae bacterium | reverse complement strand
GCTGCGGGCCGCCCTGGGCGACCATCCTCACGTGGGCGACATTCGCGGCCAGGGCTTGATGTGGGGCCTGGAATTTGTGGCCGATCGAGCCAGCAAAGAGCCATTCCCGGCCAAACAGGGCGTCTCCAAAAAGATCGGCGATGCCGCCTTTGAGCGCGGCCTGATTGTTTACCCCAGCAGCGGCAACGCCGACGGCATCAACGGCGACCAGGTGATGATCGCCCCGCCTTTTATCGTGACCGATGAGGAGTTGGATGAGATTGTGGGGTTGCTGGTTGAGGCGGTGAGGGCGGTAATTTGAGGTGGGAACTGTTCATACAAATTCTACCCTGAGCCGTTTGCCGAGGGCCACAGCCGCTCGCTCAAGGGTCTGCAAGGTTACGGACTCATTTCCTGGGTCGAGTAATCGTTCTAAGGCAGACCGGCGGCGGCAAAGTGCTGCGCTCCCGCACCCTCAAAACTGCCAACCGAGGCGGTCAAGCCTCGCGCAGCGGTCAAGCCGCCGCTGCAGTGACTCGTTCCAATTAAAAACACTCAACCTCACTCCAAAGCCCAAGCTGAGAGTTATCTGATTTTTCCATCATAGCCGATGCCGTGATCATTGTAAATACCAACTCTTCTCTTTTTTTCCGGCTGCTCCTATTATTCTACCTCACTGGGCGGCTGACGACCCGACAAGGATAATGAATTTTTCCGACGCAGCTTTATGCCTCACCTGTCAATTTCTGCATTAATTGCTTGGTGTCAGCTAGAATACTTCGCGCCCATAGTTCCACATCAGCACAATAGCTTTCGGGATTGTCTAGCCGAATATCAGCAATCGTCCGGGTCCAGACGATTGTCTCAAATTCTGACAGCTTTGGCCCTTTGGTTATGGACCAAGTTCGATGTCCATTATCAACCTTTGCGTAGTTCTGCTTTCTCATCTCCGTTGGGTTAATCCCTTCCTCAACGAATTGGGCGACCATTTTTCTGGCTTCTATCCAGATATTTTGAGAGTAGGCATTATGTTGGAGCATATAACAAGGCACCGTGAGGTGATGGACAACGCCGAAAATGGTTGGATTTTCAAATTCCCTGGCCAGACATAGGTCGAAGCGATCTCTGCATTGTTCATCAGGCAACAATTCAGCCCCGCACAGAGAACATTTCTGGATCATTTCAGATGACTCCGATCTTTAAAAAGCAGCTAACATAACGCCTGCGCGTAAGCTGCGCCCATTAAAGGCGACCTGAAAGTGCATCGGACTCCTTCACATAAGAACGAGCTCGGGGCGTCAGCTTGACGCGCTGGTTGGCCCCGGCCCCGCTGACCCATAGGGTTGTGACCAAATACTCACCTCAATTAAACACCTTAAACCGCCATAGCTTCAAAGGCCACTTGCAATGGCTCCGTCTCGGCCATCGTGAAGTTCAGCTTTTCAAATCCTATGACCCGACCTGCTTGATCTTTCATGAGAATTATTTCTTCGCCCGTCTCTTCACTGATATATTCTTTCTTCGGATCATCAAACCAGACCGTCAGGGTATTGCCTAACTTATCATAATATACTTTTACTTGGGCCATATCTTCGTTCCTTCCTTGATAGCGTCGATCGGGTACGTAG
>CAZDMM010001238.1:0-1607 GCA_964505845.1 uncultured Caldilineaceae bacterium | reverse complement strand
AAGAGCGTCGCCGCTAATTAGCCCCCAAATCCTGTTGCAATTTCTAGCTGAAAGTGATAAGATTAGCTTTAATGTTTCTAGCTTCTAACTTCAAAGGAGGGTAAAGGCCTTGACTTCAAACGCTGATGACTTCACGGCCCGTTTGATGGATGATATGGACCCCACCTTGCTTGACTTTGTCAAAACAAAGGTCAACTCCTTCATCAAATGGGACCTGGTCAGGTTCTTTTACGAAAATCCACATACTGCGGACACCGTCGAAAACATTGCCAAGTATGCCGGTCGGAATGTTGATGCGGTCAGGCCAGAGCTAGAAGATCTCGTAGAAAGCGGCATCATGGAAAAAAGAGTGTTAGACAGCACTCCCATCTACTCTCTGGCCACCGACGAGGCTATGCGCGCTTTGGTAGATCAATTTATTGCGGCCTGTGAGGACCGGCATTTTAGAGTAAAAGCTGTTTATCATATTATTCGAGGGATGCGCTGAGTTTTGGAGCATTTGACAGCACAAGGTTAGTCCCGTAACCCAAACCTAAAAAGCGTCCTCTATAAAAATTAAGGGTAGTATTTTTTTACCCTTTACCCCCTGATTGCCAGCTTAATATTGCTTAAATGTGAATGTCACCTGGTTGATCCCGCAAACATTTGCGATTTTTGTCGGTGTAAAAAAGGGAGCAGCAAGCATGGATATAGAAAAGGTAAAAACCGGTATCACCGGATTGGATGAGATGACCGGTGGCGGTTTTGTCAGAGGTACCGCCAACCTGGTTGAAGGCGCCCCAGGTACCGGTAAAACCACCCTGGGCATGCAGTTTATTTACAACGGTATTGTAAAAGACAATGAGCCTGGTTTAATTATTACCTTTGAAGAATTTCCACACCAATATTATCACGATGCCGCCGCTTTTGGGTGGGATTTTGTGGGCTTAGAGAAAAAGGGCCTGCTTAAAGTGATTATGACCAGCCCCGAAGTCAGCCGGCTTGATGTGGAAAGTATTGACGGGATGATTGAGAAATCTGTGCAGCAGATGGGCGCCCGGCGCGTGGTGGTTGACAGCATCTCCCATTTTACCCGTTTAACCCAGGACCCGGTTGAATTACGGAGCATTGAATTTAGCTTTATCAATGCCTTAAAACGCCAGGGGTTAACCAGCATCTTAACCCGCGAAAGCCCGGTGCTGCTAGGAGAAGCGGTAGAAGATGCCAGTATTGGCTTTGTGGTTGACTCTTACCTTATCCTGCGTTATGTAGAAATAGACTCGGCTATCCGCAAAGCTTTGCTGGTTTTGAAGATGCGCGGCAGCGACCATGCCAAAGATATCCGCCAATATGATATTACCGATAAAGGCATCGAAGTCCAATCTAAATTTGAAGGCCGTGAAGGGATCCTGAGCGGCAGCCCGCGCCGCCTGGCCGACTCTTTTGTGGAAGCCTTTATAAAACGGTAACCGCCTGAAATAAAATTATCCTACGCTTGCGCCTGGCAGATAAAGGTATGAGCCTTCTAACTAGCATTCTAACCATCTACATTTGGGGCGTAGTTTGTATTCTGTTATTCTTCTTGTTTATCATCGGGCGATTCTATGAGCAGAAATCAGGCCGCCGCT
>CAZDMM010001237.1:513-1608 GCA_964505845.1 uncultured Caldilineaceae bacterium | reverse complement strand
ACCCGCACCACCAGCCAATCGGATAGCAGCCGCGTGCCGCCGGTCACGGCGCTGCGGTCGCCGCCCGACTCGCGGACGACCGGGGCGCTTTCGCCGGTAACGGCGCTCTCATCCACCGAGGCCACCCCCTCGATGATTTCGCCGTCGGCGGGGATAATGTCGCCGGCCTCAACCAAAAAGAGGCCGCCCTGGCGCAGGCTGGTGGAAGAAACTTCGTCGTAGGCCCCCCCGCGTTGAGGCTGGCGCAGCTTTTTGGCTCTGGTTTCTTGCCGGGTTTTGCGCAGCGCCTCCGCCTGGGCCTTGCCCCGCCCTTCGGCCAGGGCCTCGGCAAAGTTGGCAAAGATCACGGTAAACCACAGCCAGACCGACACGGCCAAAATGAAAGCGGCCGGCGCTTCACCCTGCCCCAGTAGGGCTTGAATGAACAACCCGGTGGTCAACAAGCTGCCCACCTCCACCACAAGCATCACCGGGTTGCGGAGCTGCACGCGGGGATCGAGCTTACGAAAGGCGTCAACACTGGCGCGGCGGTATAACGCTTGTTTGAGTTGGGTTTGGGTTTTGGGGTGAGTCATAAAGTGATCTCCAATACCTGACCGCTGATGGCTGACCACCGACCGCGGTAGAATTTGGGCGGTCGGCGGTCTGTGGGCCGCGGTCGCCTCAAAAGGTTACGCCCTGCCTAAGTAGCAGTTGCTCCACAATCGGCCCCAGGGCCAGGGCGGGTAAAAAGCTCAAGGCCCCTACCACCACGACAATGGCAATCATCCAGCCGATGAAGAGCGGGGTATGGGTGGGCAAGGTTCCGGCGCTGGGGGGAACTCGTTTTTTCCGTCCCAGCGAGCCGGCAATCGCCAGGGTGGGAATCGCCAGCCAATAGCGGGCCAGCAGCATCGCCAGCCCGCCGGTAAGGTTATAAAACGGATTGTTCGCGCCCAAACCGGCCAAGGCGCTGCCGTTGTTGTTGCCTTGCGAAGAAAAGGCGTATAGAACCTCGCTAAAGCCATGCGGGCCTGCATTATAGATGGTGGTATAAGGAAAATCCGGGTTGAACAAGGCCCCTTTGCCCGCGCCCGTGCTGACCGCCAGCGCGGT
>CAZDMM010001237.1:0-503 GCA_964505845.1 uncultured Caldilineaceae bacterium | reverse complement strand
GGTGGCCAGCAAGACCACCGCCACCGGAATGAGGATGACCAGCGCCGCCATTTTCATCTCGTAGGCTTCAATTTTTTTGCCCAGGTATTCCGGCGTGCGCCCCACCATCAACCCGGCCACAAACACGGCGATGATGGCAAAAATCAACATGCCGTACAGCCCCGAACCTACCCCGCCGTAGATGACCTCGCCTAACTGCATCAGCCACATAGGTATCAATCCACCCAGCGGGGTGTAAGAGTCGTGCATGGAGTTGACCGAACCGTTGGAGGCGGCCGTCGTCGCGGCCGCCCACAGGGCCGAGTTGGCAATGCCAAAACGCACCTCTTTGCCTTCCATATTGCCGCCGGCTTGCAAGTCGCCGGCTGTTTGGTTGATGCCCATCACGCTAAAGTGGGGGTTGCCATGTTGTTCGGCGATGACGGTCAGCGCCATCAAGGGCACAAATATGAGGGTCATCACGGCCAGGATGGCCCAACCCTGGCGAGTGTCGCCCACCATTT
>CAZDMM010001236.1:0-1608 GCA_964505845.1 uncultured Caldilineaceae bacterium | reverse complement strand
GTCCAGCCCAAAACCATAACCGGCACCATCAAGGTTATTCCTTACGGCATTCCCCACAGCCGCTTGCAAGCAGCCGAAGCGCTGGCCGCTCAGACGCCGCTGGTAGCCCTCAAACCTTTTGTGGTGCAGCAGGCCGCCTTGATTACCACCGGCAGCGCCGAAGCCCGCGAAAAAGTTGTGGCCGAATTTACCCCGGCTTTACGCGACCGGCTGGCCGATTACCACACCAACCTGCTGGCCGGCCCTTATGTGCCGGAGGATGAAGCCGAAATTAGCGAGGCCCTGCAGTGGGCTTTGGGCAGCGGCGCACAAATGATCCTCATTGCCGGGGAAACCTCTATTATGGACGCCGATGACATCACCCCCCGCGCCATCAAAGCCGTGGGCGGTGAAATTGTTCAATACGGAGCGCCGGTTGAGCCTGGCAACCTGCTGCTGCTGGCTTATCGCGGTGACATCCCCATTGTAGGCGCGCCGGGCTGCGCCCGGAGCAAAAGCTACAATGTGGTTGATATGATCTTACCCCGGCTGGCCGCCGGTGAGCGTCTGACCCGCCGAGATGTGACCGCCCTGGGCCACGGTGGGCTGCTCAAATGAGGCTGAGGCTTCAGCGATTAAGGATCATTGTTTGCTCTTTGCCTAACATAATATTACTGCTTGTCACAGCAGCCCCAATTTTAACCCTGGCGGCCTGCCGCACCCAACCCGCCCAACCCCACCAAATCTTCATCGAGGTGGACGGGGGCCGGCAGGCGCTTACCCTCACCAGCCCCGTGACCGTGCGCGACGCCTTAAACCAAGCCGCCGTAGTGCTTGGCCCTTTAGACCGGGTCACGCCCGATTTGTACGCCCAAACCGAAGCCGGCGCGGTCATCAAAGTGACCAGGGTCAAAGAGGAGATTCAGACCAGGCGAGAGGTGGTACCGTTTCAGCGCCAGACCGTTACCAATGAAGCCCTGGCCCCTGGAGAAAAGCGCCTCTCGCAGTTAGGGGTTAACGGTGAAGAAGAAATATCTATTCGGGTGGTGTATGAAAACGGCCAGGAGGTTAGCCGGACTGAGATTTCAAGGGTAACCGTTAGCCAGCCGGTTCCAGAAATCTTAGTGGTAGGGCCGCAGGGCGAGCTGCCTTCCATCCCACTTGAAGGAACCATTGCCTATCTTTCTAACGGTAATGCCTGGCTTATGCGAGATAGCAGCGGCAGCCGCCGCCCTTTAACCGGCGCGGGAGATTTGGATGGCCGCGTCTTTAGTCTGTCGCCGGATGGCCGCTACCTGCTTTACACCCGCCCGCTCACCGCTCAGGTAGATTTGCCGCTGAATGAGCTGTGGCTGGTTTCAACCACCATCATTGGTGAAGCGCCCATCACCACCGGCGTTCAAGGCGTGTTGTTTGCCGAATGGTCGCCGGTTATCAGCCCGCCTCTGGTTGCTTATAGCACGGCTGAACGGAGTTTGAATCAACCGGGGTGGAAAGCCAACAATGATTTATGGCTTTTCACCCCCTCGGTAGCAAAAACAGGCAGCAAAAACCCCAAGCTAATCCAGGTCCTCCCACCCAATACGCAAGGGCTGTATCCCTGGTGGGGGGCCACCTTTGCCTGGTCGC
>CAZDMM010001235.1:308-1621 GCA_964505845.1 uncultured Caldilineaceae bacterium | reverse complement strand
CTTTTACCGGCCGCTGGTAGAGTGCGCCGACATGCTGGGCTACATCCACATCAGCGAGAGTCACCGGGGGCTGGTGGGCAGCGGCACAGTTAATTGGGATGAGGTTTTCCGAGGGCTGAAAGATGCCAACTTTAACGGGCCGCTCACTCTGGAGTCCTTTACGGCTATCAACCCCGACCTGATGGCTGCCACTAAATTGTGGCGTCCGCCCAATCAAGGCTCAGAGGTGCTGGCCGGCGAGGGCCTTAAATTTATGCGGGCTAAAGCGGAGCAGTTTGGGCTAATAGACGAACCAGATAAGCATCGTACAATTTTTTAGCTTGCCGGGCGTGGGAGCCCGGCAAGCGGCGGTGTGGGAGCCGCCGCTGCTGGGGTTAAGATTACGCCGGATAAACCACCACCTCATGCCGTACCTGTAAATCCACCCGCTGGCCCGGCGAAAATTCCCCCTCGGAACCGAGCCGGCGGCTGTGCAGATAGCGGCCGGAGGCCAGGCGCACTTTCAGCAATTGGTCGTGGCCGTAATACTCTCGCTCCACAATTTCGGCCAGGCCGGTGGGCTGAGGGGTCAACTGTACATCTTCCGGGTGAAGCATTACCTCCACCGCACCGGTGTGAATGCAGGTGGTGGCAAAGGAGCCTAACTCACACACCACCCGGCCCTCGCCGGCCTGTCCGGGCAGAAAGTTGGCGTTCCCCAAAAAGGTCGCTACCTGCTTGTTGATGGGCCGGCGATACAGTTTTTGGGGGGGTTCTGTTTGTACCAGATAGCCCTCCATCATCACCGCCACCTCATCGGCCAAACTCAGCGCCTCTTCCTGGTCGTGCGTCACAAAAATAGCCGTAGCCTGCGCCTGGCGCAAAATCTGGCGCACCTCGGCCCGCACCTGGCTGCGCAGAGCGGCATCGAGGTTTGAAAATGGCTCGTCCAGCAAAATCAGGGCCGGACGAGGAGCCAGGGCGCGAGCCAGGGCAACGCGCTGCTGCTGCCCGCCCGACAACTCGAAGGGCAGGCGCTTTTTAACCTCAGGCAGTCCCACCAAATTCAACACCTCATCCACCCGTTTGGCTTTGTCTACGCCTTTGGGGATACCGTAAGCCACATTATCGGCCACGTGCATGTGGGGAAAAAGGGCATATTCCTGAAAGACCATGCCCACACTGCGCTGCTCCGGGGGTAGATGCAAACCCGGTTTGCTGACAGGCCGTCCCCCAATTTCAATTTCACCGCTGTCAAGCGGCTCAAAACCGGCCAGCAAGCGCAGGGTAGTCGTTTTGCCGCAGCCGCTTGGCCCCAACAGAGCCAAAAAGCG
>CAZDMM010001235.1:0-298 GCA_964505845.1 uncultured Caldilineaceae bacterium | reverse complement strand
CTGGGCCAAAATAAGCCAAACCGATACAGCCGAGACCAGCACTAACAGCAGGGCCGGCGCAGCGGCTTGGGCAAAAAATACCTGCTCGGTGGCGTCCCAAATACGGGTGGCCAGGGTGTCAAAACCGGTGGGGCCAAGCAGCAGCGTGGCCTGGAGTTCTTTCATACCGGTCAAAAAAACCAGGGCCAGGCCGGTCAACAAACCTGGCCTGAGCAGTGGCACGGTAATCGAGGTGAGGGTCTGGCGGGGCGTCCGGCCCAGGCAGCGGGCCACTTCTTCCAGGCGCGGGCTGACTTGC
>CAZDMM010001234.1:0-1629 GCA_964505845.1 uncultured Caldilineaceae bacterium | reverse complement strand
CAATGGCCGGCGTCGTCACCCCCACCCGGCCCACCAGCACCACCTCGCTCACCCGTTCCAGCGGCGTCACCAGCAGCGTCTCCCCCTCCTTCACCACCCGCAGCCGCCCATACTCTTTTTCCAGCCGCGCCCCCGGCTCGGTAATATATAAGGTCGCCATATTCCGCCAATCGTCAATCGTCAATCGTAAATCGTAAATCCCTTAATCCAACATCGGTTCAAAACTAAAAATAATCGGAAACAACTCCCCGGCCGGCTGCCCCCGCTCGTTATAGCGCGTCCCCACAAACTCCACATCCTGCTCCCCATCCAGGCAGGCCAGCACCATGCCCAGCGCCATGCTGCGAATCCCGGTGGTAATATCGGCCACCACCTCCGCCGGAGACAACTTCAAACGCAGCGCCTGGGCCAGTACCGCCTTCATCTGGTCGTATGTTTTGCCCAGCACCAGGGCGTCATCATCCAGCCAGATAGTAAAAGGTTCACCATAATAAAATTGGCGGCTCATGTCCAGCACAAGTGCAAAGTGACCGGCACTTTCCCATTTTGCAGAGAAGTAGTCAGTCAATCTGAAGTGCCGGTCACTTGTTCTTAACATGAGCCAAATTGACACTTTAAGCCCTGGCAGCGCTGCAAATACTCCGCCAACAGATGAGCATACAAAATAGACCCGGAGCCATCATTCGCCTGAGTAGATAGCAGCCAGCAGTGCTCCAGCGCGCTGGCGTGGCTGGTAATCGCCTCAATGGTAGGCCGCAAATTCGACTCTTCCAGGTTCAGACGCTCAAACTGCAAGGCCCTTACCGCCGCCAGCCGCTCCGGCCCCGCCAGCGCCGCTGCCGGAGTCCCTGGTTGGGGCGTATACAGCGGCACAAAACCGATAAAACCTCGCCGGGCATAACGCCTGGCCTCTTGAGGCGAGCGGATGGTTCGCGGTGAGCGAATGGCCACCCCCAACCCTGGAGGTTTCCGCAGCGCCAACACCAGGCTGGCTAGCCCGGTCAGGATCATAATCCCCATCACCCAGGGCAGCCAACCGGCCCACTCCGCCGATAACCAATTAGAAAACACTGACACCAGCAACCCAAATGATAGCCCGGCCAGCCCTGTTGCCAGCCGCTGCCACTGCAAAAATTGTCGCATCTGTGGTGAAAACATACTTTACTCCCTAGAAAATAGATTACCCCACCGTAGGGCGGCATCCCCATGCCGCCCGCAGAGGCATGGGGATGCCTCTGCTACGGTATTTTCATTTTCGGTGGTGAAGCCGAGGCTTCGTGACGGCTCCTCTTCAATCAAAAGCTCCAGCCAATACCTCCTCGGTCTCTTTCCCCACCATTTTTAACTGATTTTTACCCTCCCCGTGCCAACCCCCCTTGCGGAAAGGAACGCAAAGCGGCAAAGCTCCCCGATGAACACACACCGCCCCGAAATCCTACGGGAGATACAGGTAGAGATACCGCCCTACGACGAGGAGGATTAGAGCGAGAACCGATCCTGCGCCAGCGGCTCTGGCCCAGGCATCGGCCTGACCTCTGCCTGGGAATCGGATCGAATCCTGGCCATTGCAACGGATTAAAATGATCAATCCGTAGCCGGGGCTTCCCTATGCCTTTCCAGGTTAAACCA
>CAZDMM010001233.1:0-1630 GCA_964505845.1 uncultured Caldilineaceae bacterium | reverse complement strand
CCAGGCCCAGCATGTACAGCAGTGGGGCGGAATAATAATCCACGTTGGGGTACAGTTTTCGCTCCTGAAAGTAGGGATGCCGCCCGGTTATTTCTTCTAATTTGGCGGCGATGTCAAACCATTTGCGGTGTTCCGACTGCCCGGCCAGGGTTTCTACTTTGGCCCGCAGGTGAGGAGCACGCGGGTCAAGGGTGTGGTAAACCCGGTGACCAATACCCATGAGCCGCTTTTTGCTGGTCATCTGGCCCTCAAACCAGGGTTCCACATTGTCAATATTGCCAATTTCCTGGAATTGGGCCATGGCTTCTTGCACGGCGCCGCCGTGCGCGTGGCCGCTGAGCGCGCCAATGCCGCTGACTACCGCCGAGTACATGCCGGCCCAGGTGGAAGCCGTGACCCGGCAGGCAAAGGTAGAGGCGTTGTAGTCGTGTTCGGCCAGCAGCACCAGGTACATATCCAGGGCGCGTTCGGCTTCCGGGGTGGGTTCTTTGCCGGTCAGCATCCACAAAAAGTTGGCGGCATGGCCCAAATCATCGCGGGGCGGGATGGGTTTTAAATCTTTGCGCTGGCGGGCAAAGGCAGCCATAATGGTCGGCATCTTGGCCAGGATGTCGTCGGCTTTGAGCAGGTTGGTTTCCTTGTCAAAGAGCAGCCGCTCCGGGTCATACAGGCCGATGAGCGACACCCCGGTGCGGCAGACCGACATGGGCAGCGAGGTTTTGGGCATTGATTGGATGAAGCGCAAAAAATCGGGGCTGAGCGCCCGCCGCGCTACCAGCCGCTCTTTCAACCCGTTCAGTTGGGCGGGGTTGGGCAGCTTGCTGTGCCAGAGCAGATAAACAACTTCTTCAAAGGTGGCGTTGGGGGCCAGCTCATCAATATGGTAGCCACGGTAAATAAGCTCACCCTTTTCACCGTCAATAAAACAAATATCCTGGCTACCAACGATCACATCTTCTAATCCAGCTTTAACTTCAGACATTCCAGGACTCTCCTAAGAGCGCTCCTCCACCGGCACATAATCCCGTTTATCGTAACCCAGGTAAATTTGGCGAGGACGAGCAATTTTTTGCTCTGGATCATTGAGCATCTCTAACCACTGCGCCAGCCAGCCCGACGCGCGGGGAATGGCAAAGAGGAAGGGGAACATATCCATGGGGAAGCGGATGGCGTGGTAAATGATGCCGCTGTAAAAATCAACATTGGGGTACAGCTTGCGCGAGATAAAGTAATCATCCTGCAGGGCAATGCGCTCCAATTCCAGGGCAATATCCAAAAAGACGTTGCTGCCGGTCACCTCAAAAACTTCATAAGCCACTTTTTTGATGATGCTGGCGCGCGGGTCATAATTTTTGTAAACTCGGTGTCCAAAGCCCATCAGCCGCACTTCGCCCTTTTTGACCCGCTCAATATAGGCCGGCACATTTTTGACGGAGCCAATCTCGTTTAGCATCAGCAGGACAGCTTCGTTAGCGCCGCCGTGCAGAGGGCCGTACAGGGCCGCAGCCGCAGCGGAGAGGGCGCTGTAGGGGTCGGCATGGCTGGAACCAACCGCCCGCATAACCGAGGTGGAGCAGTTTTGCTCGTGGTCGGCATGCAGAATAAACAGCACATCCAGGGCTTTGGCCAG
>CAZDMM010001232.1:0-1634 GCA_964505845.1 uncultured Caldilineaceae bacterium | reverse complement strand
CCGGCGCGGCGGCAGTAGCGGCAGCCGTTGGTACGGGTGTATCCCGCAAAATCTCCCGGACCGAGGGCGTATTTGTGGGCAGGGGGGTGTTGGTAGGGGCGGCGGCGGTAACGGTTCGGATCAGAATTTGATCTTGCCTGACCGCCTCGACGGCCCTGGGTTCAATGCGGGCCAGGCGCGGGGCGGCTGTGGCGCTGATGCTGTAATCGGCTGCAATCCGAGAGACCAGGCCAACCGGCAGCCATTGTTTTTCATTTCGCTGTAACCCCAGGGTGGCGGTAGCAAAAATGAGAGACCAGCCTATCATCAAAAAGACAAACAGCAGCACATCAAAACGAGAACGGCTGCGAGGGAACCATCTATTTTTGGGCGGTCTGCTTGGATTACTCTCCATCACCGCTCACTTTGCCCTGGAGTCAGGGTGCGGCGTTTGAAGCTGTCTCCGCAGAGCGCCGCCACAAATAAATTCCCAGGACTACCCCCAAGACCACAAAGGGGACGGCCAGCCCCACCACCACATTCAGGCTGACGCCTTGCGTGACCGTTTCAACAAAGGACACCTCGGCCTGGCCCAGTTCATCCTCAACCGTCACCTTAACATTCCATTGGCCGGTATTCTTAACCTCTAAATGGGCTACATAATCAAAATTGTTGCCGGCGTTTTTATGGCTGCCCTGGGCGGCAATGGGCGGGCCGCCATTGGGCGGCGTGGCTTCAATCATCACCACCGCGTCGGGGCGCACCTGGCCGGTGCTGCCATCGGTAACGCGCACCCACACGCTCATCTGGCCCACCGTTACCGGCAGCGGCGAGGTGGCTACCAGCAACACGTATGGGCCAATATGCTCATCACTCACCCGGATTTTGCTGCCGCCGGTGCCGGGGCCAATAGCCAGGGCCGGCAAAGTGATGACCAAAAACAGACCAATGCTAAGAACCAGCGAAATGTGCTTCATTATTATAACTGCTCAAGCTAATTTATTTATTAAAGAAAGATAAGCTCAAAATCAGAGTGCGGTCTTCCGGGCCAGGCATAGGAATCCGCCCGGTACGAATTGCTTCCCACATGTGTTTAAAAGCCAGGCCCGGTTTTCCTTGCGAGTCTTGCAAAAAGTAACTATGGCCCAGGGTATCATATTGGCTGTTAAAGTCGTCGCAATCAACCGCATAGACATTTTTGGGCACTTTAGCCATATCCTCTGGCCCGGTGTGCCCCAGGCGGCGAGAGGCAACCTCGTTCTTTAAATTGGCCACTTTGCTGGCCCGCAGGGCCAGGTCGTCTGAGGCGTAGTAAACCACCACATTGCGGGCGGCGTCACAAATGTAGCGCCCGCCGCCAACCTGCAGCGCCTCGTTGACGATGTCGGGGGCAACCATGAAGATATTTCTAAAAATGAGCGGCATGCCATTAGGCCGGTAATAATGCACCACGTTGTCAAAAGTGCTGCGCAAAACTCGATTGCCCATGGAATGGGCCAGGATGTTGATCCGCTTGAGGCAAGGTTCGCTCAACGGGTCAGAATTGTCGCGCCAGCCGATAAACTTTTCAAAGACGCGAGCAAAGGCATAACCGCTGGCATCGGCGGCAATTTGGTCATCAAAATAATCCTGCACCACGCCCTGGTCGGCATCGC
>CAZDMM010001231.1:0-1636 GCA_964505845.1 uncultured Caldilineaceae bacterium | reverse complement strand
ATTTCACGGCCGGCCTGAATGGCAAAGGTCTCTTCCACCCCTGGGAAGGATTTGGCAATATCTTCCAACGCTTTGAGCCGCTTGACGTAATTTTCCAGGCTCTCCCGCCGGGCGCCGGGCCGCGCCCCGGAGATGGCATCGGCCACCTCCACAATCACCGCCTCCAGCGAGTCCTGCTCCACCTCGTGGTGATGGGAGGCGATACAGTTAACCACTTTGGGATTCACCCCGCAGCGTTTGGCAATATCCGCCCCGATGATGGCATGCGGCCCCTCAATTTCGTGGTCCACCGCTTTGCCGATGTCGTGCAGCAGCGCCCCCTCGCGGCAGATGGCTACATCGGCCCCTACCTCATTGGCAATGATGACGGCCAGCCGGGCCGCTTCGATGGCATGGGCATGTTGATTTTGGCCGTAGCTGGTGCGATATTTCAAGCGGCCCAACAGTTTAATCAAATCCGGGTGCAGGCGATGCACCCCCACCTCATAGGCGGCCCGTTCCCCTTCTTCCTGGATGGTTTTGTTAACTTCCTCGCGGGCCTTCTCCACCAGTTTCTCGATCCGGGCCGGGTGGATGCGCCCATCGGTGATGAGGCGGCTCATAGCAATCCGGGCCACTTCTCGCCGCACCGGGTCAAAACCGGTCAAGATAATCGCTTCGGGAGTGTCGTCTACAATCACATCCACCCCGGTGGCGTTTTCAAAGGCGCGGATATTGCGTCCCTGGCGGCCAATGATGCGCCCCTTCATCTCATCGCTGGGCAGCGGTACCGCCGAAACGGTGGTTTCCGAAACCTGCTCCGAGGCAATCCGCTGCATAGCCATGGTGATAATACCCCGCGCTTTCCGGTCGGACTCTTCTTTAATATCCGCCTCCACCTGGCGCAGCACCCGCGCCATATCCTGCCGAGCATCAGCCTCAACCACCTTTAGCAGTTCGGCTTTGGCTTCATCACGCCCCATACTGGAAACTCGTTCCAGTTCCGCCAATCTTTCTTCGTTCAGCTTCTCCAGGTCATTAGCCCGCTTATCAATCTGGCTTTGGCGTTTATTGAGATTGCGTTCCTTCTTTTCCAGGTTTTCCAAACGCAGGTCAAGGCTTTCCTGGCGTTTTTGGAGCCGTTCTTCCTGCCGTTCTAATTCCTGACGCTTGCGCTGCAGTTCTTTTTCGCCCTCGGTCCGCAAACGCAAAGCCTGTTCTTTAGCCTGCACTTCCATCTCTTTACTGGCGGCTTCTGCTCTGGCAATAATCTCAGCGGCATGCAGCTCGGCGCTTTTTATTTTCTTTTCCGTAACATTGCGATAGTAAAAATAACCCGCAGCAAAACCAATGGCTGCCCCTATGATAAAATCAACGATAAAAATAACAGTCTCCATAATTTAAAAGTCTTCCTTCAATCAATTGAATTCTGCGGAGTCGAGTGAATTCCAGGCGCGCTGGGCCGTTTGGCCGGCCACCTCGTAGTTGAAGCCGCGCCTGCTTAAAAACGCGATCACTTTCTGTTTGAAAGCCTGTTCATCTAAACTGCGCCAGCGGGCCAGTTTGCCGGCTACAGCGGCCCAGGCCGAGTCCTCTTCATCCAGGCCGGTCAGAGCCTCGTCAATGAGGTTAGAGTCTAAGCCCTTTTGCCTTAACT
>CAZDMM010001230.1:0-1643 GCA_964505845.1 uncultured Caldilineaceae bacterium | reverse complement strand
CTATCCCCAGCGCCCGCGCATCGGCCGGCGATTGAATTTGAACCCGCTGGCCATCCAAATAAATCTCTCCGCTAGTGGCAGAATACACGCCGGTCAAAATCTTAATTAGGGTTGATTTTCCGGCACCATTGTCACCCATCAAGGCCCGTACTTCGCCTCTTCTTACCTCAAAATCAACACCGCACAGCGCCTCAACCGTACCAAAACGTTTGACGATATTTTTCATTTCGACCACAATGGGTCGCCCATTTGTTTCCGGCATCGCCCGTTCTCCTTATGCTGTCGACCTGCTGCGCAGGTAATTATTGATAATTACCGCCGCAATAATGGTCACACCAACCACGGCGGGAAAGTTGTCGGCGAGAATAAATGGGATTTTGAGCAAAAGCACCCCCGAGCGCAATAGATTGATCATCAGGATGCCGATTAATGCCCCCCAGACGCTCCCGTAACCTCCCGTCAGGAGGGTACCCCCAATAACAGAGGCCGCGATGGCTGTCAACTCAACCCCAGCCTGTTCGGCCACCCGCACGCTCTTGAATTGGCTAAAAGAAACGATCCCGCCCACACCGGCCATTAAGCCACTGATAACAAAAGCCATCACCTTGGTGCGCCTTACCCGTACCCCCTGAGCCAGAGCGGCCTCTCTACTTCCGCCAGCCGCAAAAATATGGTTGCCAAAACGGGTGCGGACCAAAATGAGCTGGAAGATGATGGCCGCTCCCAACAGCCACAGCATCGCGGTCCGAAAATTGGCCGCCTCCAACCAGTTGTTCAGCAAGTCGAAGCGCCCGTTAAACAGTTCATAGGCAGGAATCTCTTGAATGGTCTGAAACAAGACCCCACCGGCAATAATCCAGACCAACCCCCGATAAATTTGCTGCGTCCCCAGAGTGATAATAAAGGAAGGTATGTCGGTGGTGATTAAAATCAACCCGTTAATCAAGCCCAAAATAGACGGCGCCAGCAGGGCGAAAATAATTGCCAGGGGGATGTTACCACCCTGAACAGGCAACCCCAGAAGCAACAGGGTGCTGACAATGACCGAATCTTCGCCGCTTGAAATTGTGCCGTACAAATAGCCGCTCAGCGCCAGCATCGGCGCAACCGACAGATCGAATTCACCGGAGATCATCAGGATCGTAATGCCGATGGCCACAAAACCCGAGATTGAAAATGCCGTAACAATCCCAGATATCGTCCGCCATGTGGCAAAGTTGGGCACAAAAATCAAGCATAGCCCAAACACTAAAATCAGCGTTGCCAGTGGCCCGGCGATGGCGGATTCTGAAAAAAGCCGTAAGGTTTTTTTATAGAGGGTATCGTAATCCATCCTCTCCCTCGCTTGTCCGAAGCTTATTCAATCGATCCCTGGAAAGGGGGCAGGACAACCAGGCTGTCCTGCCCCCCTTTATCTCAAACGATTGGCCGTTGTGAGGTGTATTTCAGCCAATCGCCGGCTTCAGGGCCTAGCGGTATTTCCCGGCCAGGGCTTCAACCGTAGCCAGGTTGTCCTTAGTTACAAAGCCCGGACCGGTAGGCGTTACCGGTAGTGCCGGTACAATGCCCTGACGCACCAGCAGTTGCAGGGTTTCAACCCCACCATAGCCTTGCAAGAAGGGCTGTTGGTCAATACCGAACAT
>CAZDMM010001229.1:0-1649 GCA_964505845.1 uncultured Caldilineaceae bacterium | reverse complement strand
AATCGGGTGGAAGGGAATGTCATCGCCCAAAACAAGGAGAGCGGGATCGTTATTGTCAATAGTAACAGTTCTGACAACCTCATTCTCAACAATTACATCGGGCTGACCCCCAGCGGCCAGCCGCTGGGCAATAGCTATTACGGCCTGGGGGTGATCGGGAGTCCGCGCAACGCCATTCACGGCAACGTCATCGCCAACAACGGCGCTCCGGCCGGGGTGTGGGTGAGCGAAGCGGCGGCCATTGGCAATGCCATTTGGTACAACAGCATCTACCACAACACCGGCCCCGGCATTATCCTGACCAACGGCGGCAATAAAAACCTGGCCGCGCCGAGTATCAGCCAGGTGCAATGCCCGCAGGTGAGGGGCGGCGGCGCTCCGACCAACGGCAAAGTGCAGCTTTTTTCCGACAGCGCCGACGAGGGACGCTTTTATGAGGGTGAAGTTATCGCCAACAACAGCGGCCAGTGGGTCTACAGCGGCTCGTTTCACGGGCCGTATCTCACCGCCACCGCCACCGACAGCGGTTCCAACACCTCGCCCTTTTCAATACCTGTGGCCGGGTCTGCCTGCCGGGTGGTGTATTTGCCGGTTATCCGGCGCTAAAGAAAAGCGGAACGCCGAGAGCACAAAGAAGTGCGCATGAGCCTGGGGCATGCCCCTGGTGCTGAAAATGTCATTGCGAGGCCGGAGGCTGAAGCAATCCCCCATCCGGGAATAGGGGCCGCTGGCAGTGACATCATCCAAGCTATTTTCGAAGGAGTGTCCACGAACCTGGGCACGCCGCCAGCGATGAAAAACCCTCACCCCGTCGCTGGCGCGACTCCCCTCTCCCACGCCAAAGGCGCGCAGAGCGGGGAGAGGGGTTAGGGGTGAGGGTTATTTTCGTAAGAGGTAAAAGCCATGAAAGCAAATATACCACTCATTTCCTCCACCCAACCGGCAGGGCACAACCATCTGGTCATCAAAGCCTTGCTCAGATTTGTCCTGGCGATACCGGTACTGGGGCTGCTGTTGTTCCTGCCCGCCGGCCGGCTGGATTGGGCCGCCGCCTGGGTGTGGCTGCTGACCGTGTTGGGCTGCGTCGGCTTCAACCTGCTGGTGCTGTTCAAAACCAACCCGGAGGTGCTGGCCGAGCGGGTCGAGATGAAAAAGAGCCAGCAGAAAAGAGATTCGGTTCTAACCTGGGTGGTGGGTGTATTTTGGCTGGGCCTGCTGGTGCTGGCCGGGCTGGATGAACGCTTCGACGGATCGCCGCCGCTGCCGGGGTGGCTGTCGGCAGCGGCGCTGATCGGGTGGGTCCTGGCCGACCTGCTGTTTCTGTGGGGTATGGTGGTCAACAAGTTCTTTTCCAGGGCGGTGCGCATTCAAGAGGAGCGCGGGCATGCGGTCATCACGACCGGGCCGTACCGCTACGTGCGCCATCCCGGCTATGTGGCCTGGAATTTGATGACCCTCACCCCACCGCTGATTCTTGGCTCGGTGTGGGCGCTGCTCCCGGCGGTATTGGCCGTGGCCGGGATGGTCATCCGCACAGCCTGGGAGGATAAATTATTACACCAGGAGCTTGAGGGTTATCGAGAGTATGCGGCGCGGGTGCGCTACCGCCTGCTGCCGGGGGTGTGGTAGTTGAGTGGTTGGGCGAAGGG
>CAZDMM010001228.1:0-1652 GCA_964505845.1 uncultured Caldilineaceae bacterium | reverse complement strand
TAATCTAACCCCCGACCGCCTCACCACTTTGCCGCCCGGCCTCGATGGCGGGCAGCCGGGCCGGGTGGGGGAGGTCTATCTCAACGGCCGGCGGATTTGGCGCTTTCCCCCCATCGAACTCCAGCCCGGCGACGAGGTGGAACTGCGCATGGCCGGCGGCGGCGGCTTTGGCCCCGTCGCCGAGCGGCCCCGCGAGTTGATTTTGCGCGATTTGGAGCTGGGGTACGTCAGCGCCCGCACCGCCAGTGAAGATTATGGTTTGAGTAATTGGTAATTGGAGATTAGGGATTAAATAATCTCCAATCTCCTCCTGAGGAGAGGCTTTGAAAGATGTCCACAATTGACCCCATCACCTTAGAGATTCTGTGGCAGCGCTTGGTCAACATTGTTGACGAAATTGATAACGCCGTCATCCGCACCTCCTTCTCCACCATTGTGGGCGAGAGTCACGATTTTGGCTGCGTTTTGATGGATGGGGCCGGCCGCGGCCTGGCCCAGGCCCAGTGGAGTCCGCCCCAGTTTTGCACCATGCTGCCCCGCACCACCCGGGTGATGCTGAAAAAATTCCCCATCGAGACGCTGCGGGAAGGCGATGTGCTGGCTACCAACGACCCCTGGATTGGCAGCACCCACCTGCCGGATTACAACCTGGTTTCCCCCGTTTTTCACCGGGGTCGGGTAGTGGCCTTTGTGGGCACGGTGGCCCACGTCTCTGATGTGGGCGGGCATCTGGGCGACCTGGAAGCCTCGGATATGTTTATGGAAGGCACGCGCCTGATGCCGACCAAATTTTATGAAGCGGGCCGGGTCGCGCCGCTGGTCGAGGAGTTTATCGCCGCCAACTGCCGCGTGCCGGAGATGGTTTTGGGCGATTTACACGCCATTGTGGGCACGCAGCGCATCGGCATCCGCCGGCTGCAAGAATTTATGGAGGATTATAACCTGGCGGATCTCACCCCGTTGTCGGATGAGATTCAAGACCGCTCCGAGGCCGCCCTGCGCCAGGCCATCAGCCACCTGCCCGATGGCGTGTCCCACTACGAAGTGACCGCCGACGGTTACCTGGAGCCGTTTACCTTGCGAGTCAAGCTTGAGATTCACGGCTCCGATTTGAGCATGGATTTTGCCGGCAGTTCACCCCAACAATCCCACTCGGCCATCAATGCCGCCTTCAACATCACCTACGCCACCGCCGTTTATCCCATCAAATGTATGCTGGCCGCCCGCATCCCCAACAATGACGGGCTGGTGCGGCCGCTGCGCATCACCGCGCCGGAAGGCTCCATCGTCAACTGCACCTTTCCGGCCCCGGTTAAGGCGCGGGCCAAGGTCATCAAACATATCCCACCGCTGATTTTTGGGGCCTTTGCCTCGCTCTTGCCGGAAAAGACCATTGCTGCGGCGGGCGGTATTTTTCCCTTCCACCTGGTGGGGCAGGAGGAGCCGTATGGCCGCTTTGCCGTCCACATGCTGCCGCACGGGGGAATGGGGGCCACCCAATCCACCGACGGGCTGCCGCCGATTGCCTATCCCCACAACAGCACCGTCACCCCCACCGAAATTATCGAGCGGCAGTGCCCGGCGCTGATGCTGTACAAGCGGCTCATCCCCGATTCCGGCGGGGCGGGACGCCGCCGGGGCGGGCTGGGCCA
>CAZDMM010001227.1:0-1655 GCA_964505845.1 uncultured Caldilineaceae bacterium | reverse complement strand
GCATTTATATCTTTTTAGACTGCTTGAGGCTATAATTACCTTATGGAACTATTGCCCTCAACCGAACAAAACAACTTAACCCGCCACGCCCCGGCCTCTCAACAACGGATCGCCGAACTGGAAGCGCGTCTCAGCCAGGTTACCGCCCAACTTCTGACTGCCAACACTCTGCTAGAAAGTGAAAGCGCAGACCACCGGCGCACAGAGGAGGAGTTTCGCCGCTCCACCGAACAATTACGCGAGCTATCGGCTCGCTTGCAGTCTGTCCGTGAGGAGGAGCGCACCCGTATCTCTCGCGCCATCCATGATGAACTGGGCCAAATCTTGACCGGCCTGAAAATGGATGTGGCCTGGCTGCAAGGTCATGTAGACCCGCAGCAGTCAGCCCTGGTAGCCAAAATGCAGGCCATGTCCAGGTTAATTGATACCACCATCCAGACGGTGCGCCGCATTTCCACCGAGCTGCGGCCGGGTATCCTGGACCTGGGGCTGGTGGCGACGATTGAGTGGCAGCTCCACGAATTTCAAGCCCGCACCGGCATTGCGAGTGAACTTGCCAGCAGTCGTGAGGAAACAAGCCTGGGCGAGGACGGGTCAACCGCCATATTCCGCATCTTACAGGAGATTCTCACCAACGTGGCGCGGCATGCTCAAGCGACTCAAGTGGAGGTTAGCCTGGAGGAGAGCGCCGAATTTTTAACGCTGCAAGTGCAGGATAATGGGCGCGGTATCACGGAAAGCGAAATTCACAGCCCTAAATCAATTGGGCTGTTGGGCATGCAAGAGCGGGCCAGGCTGCAAGCGGGCGAGGTTCATTTTCAGGGAACTCCGGGCCAGGGAACGACCGTGACCGTGCGGATGCCATTATCAAGTGACACGGGTCAATAGGCAGTTGTTAATTATCCCTTATTTAGAGAGCAGATGATAAAAGTATTGATTGCCGATGACCACCCGATTGTGCGGCAGGGTTTGCGCCAGATTTTGGGGGGAACTGCCGATATGGAGGTGGCCGGCGAGGCGGTCAACGGGCAGGAGGCCCTGGAGCAGATGCGGCTGGGGGGCTGGGATGTGCTGGTGCTGGACATCACCATGCCCGGTCGCAGCGGCTTCGACATTCTTAAGGAACTGAAATATGAACAGCCCGACCTGCCGGTGTTGGTGCTCAGCATCCACGCCGAAGAACAACTGGCGGTGCGGGTGCTGAAAGCGGGCGCGTCGGGTTATTTGACCAAAGAAAACGCGCCGGAGGAACTGGTCAAGGCCATTCGCAAAGTGGTCGGCGGGGGCAGATACATCAGCCCCAGCCTGGCCGAAAGCCTGGCCTTTGGACTGGATGCAGCCTTCGAGCGGCCGCGCCACGAAAGCTTATCCGACCGGGAGTTCCAGGTAATGCAATTGATGGCCGGCGGCAAAACACTGGCAGAAATTGCCGAGCAACTGGCGTTGAGCGCCAAGACCGTCAGCACCTACCGCGCTCGCTTGCTGGAAAAACTGAATTTGAAAACCAACGCCGAATTGATGCGTTACGCTCTTGAGAATGAGTTGATTAAGTAAAGTCTCCATTCCTCTGCCCCCACCCCTTTCGGGTATCCTGGCTACCTGCACCCCTGCCCGTGTAGGGCAAATACCGACAAGCCTATCAGTCTAAAGCCTAC
>CAZDMM010001226.1:0-1671 GCA_964505845.1 uncultured Caldilineaceae bacterium | reverse complement strand
AACCCGGTTTCTGCGCCTAAAAATGCCCCAAAGCCATTTAAGAAACACGTTCTAACCACAGATTTCACAAAATTTTATTTTTATCTGTGTAATCTGTGGTTTATTTTTGAGGGAGTCAGTGATGCCCATCGGAACTAAAAACTCAATCATCAAAGGCTGCGGGCTGCATCACGTCCCCATCCAGGTGCGTGATTGGGACGCAACCATGCATCTCTATCGGGATGTGCTGGGTATGGAGGTGGTGACGCAATTTGTCGGCTCCACCTCCAAGCGCACCATTGCCCTGCTGGATGTTGGCGACGGCAGCTACATCGAGTTGTTCGCTCCGGCGGCTCATACTCCACCGCCCGGCAGCCCGGCCGCCAATGATCCTATTACCCACTTTGGCCTGGCTACCACCGACCTGCATGGGGCCATTGAGCATGTACGCGGGGCTGGCTATGAAATCACCGCCGAACCGCGCACCGTGAATGTGGGCCACATTCGGGCCACCGTAGCCTTTTTTAAGGGGCCGAACGGTGAAATCATCGAGTTTTTCCAAACCCATACTTAATTTTTTGGAGTAGCGATGGATATTTTGGTTATCGGCGGGACGCGCAACCTGGGCCACTTTTTAACGCTGCGGCTGCTGGCCGAGAGCCATCACGTCACCGTCCTCAATCGCGGGCAAACGCCCGATGAACTGCCCGCCGGGGTGACTCGCCTGCGGGCCGACCGCAGCACCCCGGCCCAATTGCGGCCAGCTCTGGCCGGTCGCTCCTTCGATGCGGTGGTGGATACCACCCTCTACACCGGCCCGGATGCGCAAACTGTGATAGACCTGCTGGCCGGACGAGTCGGCCATTATGTCTTTATCAGCACCGGCCAGGTTTATCTGGTGCGCCGGGGGGTGAGCCGCCCCTTCAGCGAGGAGGATTATGCCGGGCCGGTGATAGACGCGCCGCCCGAAGACCAGGGCGATTACCCGGATTGGCGCTACGGGGTGGACAAGCGGGCCGCCGAGGATGCCCTGGCGGCGGCCTGGGCAAAGCGCCGCTTCCCCTTTGTGTCGCTGCGGCTGCCCATGCTGCACAGCGAGCGGGATCATTATGGCCGCATTTACGGCTACTTTTTGCGCCTGCGCGATGGCGGCCCAATTGTGCTCCCCTCCGGGCCGCGCCTGCCGGTGCGGCATGTCTATGTGGGGGATGTTGTCAATGCAATTTTGAGGGTACTGTCGCCGGGCGCCTGGACCGGGCAGGCTTATAATGTGGGCCAGGATGACGCCCTCTCTCTGGATGAATTTTTGACCCTCCTGGCCGGCATGGCCGGCTGTTCCTTCCGCACCGTAACCATTGACCGGGCGGTGCTGGAGGCGCGCAACCTGCTGCCCGGCTGTTCGCCCTTTAGCGGTCTGTGGATGTCGGAACTGGATAACCGGCGCGGTAAAGCTGAGGTGGGCTTCAGCTACACTCCCATGCCTGTCTATCTGCACAAGCTGGTTGATTATTTCCAGGCCAGCCCACCGCCCCACCTGGCCGGTTATGCCCGCCGCGCCGAAGAGTTGGAGTTGGTTAAACGTTTGAATGTTTAATGCTTTCAATCTCGTTTAATCTCGTTCCCAAACTCAGTTTGGGAACGAGATTTCCCAACCTCAGTTTGGGAACGAGATTTCCCACACTCAGTTTGGGA
>CAZDMM010001225.1:0-1672 GCA_964505845.1 uncultured Caldilineaceae bacterium | reverse complement strand
TTTATCCACGCCCAACGCAACACGCAACACGCGGCTTAAGTTGTAGACATTTCGCTGGAAAGATTGTTGTTACGATAAGTAACGCGGTCGGCTGTCAGCGGTCAGCGGTCATTTTTCAGCAGCCTCATCCCGTTCAAAGTGACCAGCAGCGATGCGCCCATATCGGCAAAGACGGCCATCCACAGGGTAGCCACCCCAAAAAAGGCGGCGATTAGAAATGCGGCTTTGATGAGCAGCGCAAACCAGATGTTGAAGCGGATGGTGCTGGCAGCCCGCCGACCCAGGCGAATTACGCCGGGTAGTTGGGTCAGGTCATCGCCCATGAGGGCTACATCGGCCGTTTCCAGGGCTTGGGCTGTGCCGCTGGCCCCCATAGCAATGCCCACGCTGGCCGCTGCCAGGGCCGGGGCATCATTGACCCCATCGCCCACCATGGCCACCGTATCGCCGTGTTGAGCCACCAGGGACTGGATGGCGGTCACTTTGTCGGCGGGCAAAAGCTCTGGGCGGACGTCATCCACCCCCAGGCTGTGGCCAATGGCCGCCGCAACGGTGGAGTTGTCGCCGGTCAGCATAATGGTCTGGCTGACGCCGGTCTGCTTAAGGGCAGCGATGACGGCCTGGCTGGCCTGGCGGGGCGGATCGCTCACGGCCAGGTAGCCCCACACCTGCTCGTTGGCCCGCACCAGCATAGTAGTTTGACCCCTGGCCTCTGCCTGGCTGACCCGTTGGTGAAAATCGCTCTGGCAGACGCCTTGGCCGTGCAAAAAGGTGTGGCTGCCAACGGTAATGATTTGGTCGCCCACCTGTCCGCGCACACCCAGGCCGGGCAAATTCTCTACCCCGCTCACCCTGAACTGCGGCAGCGCCCGGATTTCGGCGGCGGCGGTTACGGCCCGCGCCAGGGGGTGAGTGCTGTATCGTTCTACAGAAGCGGCCACCGCTAACATGCTATCGCAATGCTGGCAGGCCACCAGCGGGTCCAATCGGCGGGCCGGGGTGCAGCAGTCGTCCAGGCAGGCTAGATCAACCAGTTCCGGGCGGCCCTGGGTAAGGGTGCCGGTTTTGTCAAAGGCCACCACCTTGACCCGGCCCAACGCCTCCAAATAAGCGCCGCCTTTAATCAACACGCCTCGCCGGGCGGCGGCCGCAATGGCGCTGACCACCGTCACCGGCGTGGCAATGACCAGAGCGCAGGGGCAGGCAATGACCAGCATGGTCAAAGCGCGATAGAGCCAGCCGTGCTCGATCCCCCATCCCCCTCCACCAACGGGGAGGTCAAAAAACGGTTGACTAAAGAACACCGGCGGAATAACAGCAATCAAGGCGGCGCTGGCCACCACAATAGGGGTATAAATGCGGGCAAAGCGGTCCACAAAGCGCTGGGTAGGCGTTTTTTGACTCTGGGCCGCCTCGACCAGGTGGATCAGCCGGGACAGGGTGTTATCGGCGGCCAGGTGAGTCACCTCAATCTCAAGTAAGCCATCCCCGTTGATAGTGCCGGCAAAAACCTCGGCGCCGGGCGCTTTGTCTACGGGGATGCTCTCGCCGGTGATGGGGGCTTGATTGACCGCCGATTGGCCGCCGATTACCTGGCCGTCCATCGGGATGCGCTCGCCCGGTTTGACGATGATCCGGTCGGCCACCGCCAGGGCTTCAACCGGGACGGTTT
>CAZDMM010001224.1:0-1674 GCA_964505845.1 uncultured Caldilineaceae bacterium | reverse complement strand
GCCCAAATGGCCGACCCGCACTCACTTTTTTATACCATCAAGCACATGATCGCTGTGCGCAAGGCCAACCCGGTGCTGGGTGAAGGCAGTACCCAATTTTTACGGACCGGCAACAAAGCCGTTCTGGCCAATCTGCGTCAAACGGATGAGGCGGCCATTCTGGCCTTACACAACCTGTCGGACCAGGAACAGAAAGCCAGCGTAGACCTGTCGGATTTTGCCGGGCGTGTCCCCCGCGATTTGTTGGGCCGGCAAGCAGAATCCTGGGCGGAAATTAGCACTGTGCCGTATTCAGTTTCGCTGAAGCCATTTGATTATTTCTGGCTGGGGTTGAAATAGAGCAGAAATAAGCAAAGTGATCTTTTAGGCAGCCATTTTAAGTTTTTCGGCTAACCATAAATTGACCAAAGTTTCAGTAGAGACACCCCTAGCTTTGGCTTGAAGTTGTAGGGGGGTTACCAATTCTGGCACAAGCGCCACCGTGAAAACTTCTTCTTGAAGCTCTATATCAAAGGATACCTCTTCCATCTCGTCCTCATAATCAGCCGTGCTGTGGGTGTCCCAAAATTCAATGATCTCTTCAATACTGGCCGAGGGGCCGGGCAGGGGGTTGCGTTTAGGATTATTTTCGTCCATACTGTTTACGCTCCTTGTCATCCATATCACGGGCGCTAATAACTAAGACTTCATCCCCAACCTTGTGAATGAAAAATATGATCAAGTATCGTCCTGTTTCAGTTTGTCCCGAAGCCGTGTACAAATCTTCTCCTTTGCGCCGCTTACCTTTGCCAACACGCCGTATTCGTGGCTTGCCTAAAATTACCTGTCTGATCTCATCCCGATAAACGCCATGCTTGACTTCAATTTTAGTAACGTATTCGTGAAGCCAAATAATACGAGAAATTTTCACCCATTTCTCCCTGGCTTAATACCCAGCACCGGTGATTCTGAATTATACCATAACTTTACAGCATCGTCATCTATTTAAGATATTGAGGTTTTAAAATGCCCGATACCCTATGGCTGGAACGACAAGCTGCTTTATCCCTATCCCGCCTGCTGCCCCGGCTGGAAACCACTTTTCAGCAGGAAGCCAAAGCCCACCCTGCCCCCTGGCAGGCTTTTTTGACCCGCTTGCAAGCCAATTTTGAGCCTTTGTTTGGGCTGCTGCACCACCTGTACGGCCATCAATACGATTTTTTCTACCACCTGGAACAAATTCTGGCAACCGCTGCCCGCATGTGGCTGGCCCGCCCGGCCGAGTTGAAAGCCCTGGATGAGGCCCGCGAGCGCGACCCGCTCTGGTTTCAAGCGCAGCAGATGGTGGGCGGCGTCTGTTATGTGGATTTGTTTGCCGGGAATCTGGCCGGAATTCAACAAAAAATCCCCTACTTCAAAGAGTTGGGCTTAACTTATCTGCACCTCATGCCCCTGTTCCTCTCGCCCGAAGAGGAGAATGACGGCGGCTACGCCGTCAGCAGCTACCGCCGGGTTAACCCGGCCCTGGGCAGCATGGCCCAACTCAGCGAGTTGGCGACGGAGCTTCGCCACAACGGCATCAGCCTGGTAGTGGATTTTGTTTTTAACCACACCTCTAACGAGCACGAGTGGGCGCGCCGCGCTCAGACCGGAGACCCGGAGTATCAGGATTATTACCGCATGTTTGATGACCGC
>CAZDMM010001223.1:0-1678 GCA_964505845.1 uncultured Caldilineaceae bacterium | reverse complement strand
GTGGGGGGGGTGGGGGGCGTTTTATCCTGGTTCATCTCATTCTCCCTGTCCACAGCTTTAGGCGCAGGGCCAGGAGGGCCCGGCTGTACTGCCAAAAGGTGGAGAGAAATTGGGTTTTGCTGTGACCGTGCAGGCGCAGCCGGTAAAACACCGGCACTTCCAGCATATGGTAGCCACGCTTGTGGGCGACCATGAGCAGGCGGATGAAGTAGTCGCCATAACCATAATAAATTTGATCCAGGTCCATGCTTTCTAGTTTGCTGCGATAGATGGAAAAGAAGCCGCTGAGGTTATCGTGAACGGGTGTGCCAAAGAGGAGACGGATGGCGTAATTATAAACCAGGCTGGAAAATTGGCGAAACCGGTCTTCCATGCCCCCGGCCATGACAAAGCGGGAGCCGATGATGAGGTCGTAATATTTCAAAAATTCAATCATCTGGGGCAGCAGTTCGGGGTCGTGGTTGAAGTCGGTGTCCATGCACAGGATGACCTCGCCCTGGGAGTGGTCAATGCCGTAGCGAATGGCCGTGGCCAGCCCGCGCTCGCCGGTGCGCACAAAGAGCTTGACGCAGGGATGCGCGCCAAAACTTTGACGCACGGCCTCGGCGGTGCCGTCGGGGCTGTTGTCGTCTACGACCACCACCTCGTAATCCAGATTGTGCGGCTCCAGGGCGGCAAAGATGGCGTGGATGAGTTCAACGATGTTATCTTTTTCTTTGTAGGTGGGCAGGATGATGGATGCTTTCATGGGGAATCAGCGAATCGGCGAATTAGCGAATGGCGATAAATTACAGTCATTCGCCTATCCGCTCATGCGCCATTCTTTACATATACTTCCACAACTCAAAAATCGTTCCATAATGGCCGCCGTTCTCCCGAAAGCGGCGCTGGTCGGCGGGTTGGGGCCAGGAGTGATAGCTGGCCTGGCGGTTATCCTGCGGCTGGTGAGGCGGCTGGCCGGCCTCAATCAGCTTGACCGCCTTGACCAGCATCTCCGCCCCCACCACCGAGCTTTTGTAGGAGAGGGAGATGATGGTATCCCGCGGCTCCACCCGGATTTTCTCCTGCAATAAAATTTGGCCGGTATCAAATTTTTCATCCACCCAGTGGATGGTGACGCCGGTTTCCGTCTCCCGATTGGTCAGCACCCAAAAATAGGGAAAAAGCCCGCGGTGACGCGGCAGCAAGGCCGGGTGAATGTTGATGACTCCCCGGCCCGGCAAATCAATCACTGCCCGTTTGATAAGCTGGTTGAGGTAAACCGAGATGATGAGGTCCGGCTGCCAGGCTTGAAGCTGGTTAAAGGTTTCCGGCCGGTTGACATCCACCGAGCCGATGACCGGCACGCTGTACAACTGGCGCATATCTCGCAGCGAATTGACTTTGGGTCTCCGGCCAATCAGCTTGAAGAAGATGGCCGTAACCCGGCTTTGAAAGAGTTCCAGGGCTTTGCGACCCACAAAGCGCAGCCCGCTGCGCCGCCCCAGGTACAGCAAGCCCTGCGGCAGCGATTTGCCGTAAATCAAGCAATCGGAGCGGACAATGCCGACCACCTGGCCTGGAAACTCTTGCAGCAGCCGCTCGGTCATTAAATTGGAGAACAAGCTCTCATAGGTTAGGATGACGATGCGCAAGTTATCTTGCCTTTGCAGAAACTGAGTTCCGGTAAAACGTAAAG
>CAZDMM010001222.1:0-1680 GCA_964505845.1 uncultured Caldilineaceae bacterium | reverse complement strand
GCGGGTGCGCTCGGTCACCGAGACCAGCATAATGTTCATTACGCCGATCCCGCCTACCAGCAGCGACACCCCGGCGATAGACCCCAGGAAGGCGGTCAAGGTGGTCGCCATCGTATTGCTAAACTCCAGCAGTTGGGCCTGGTTGCTAATTCTAAAATCGTTTTTGTACTCATCGCCCAGGCGGTGGCGCTCTCGCAGCACCACCGTCACCTGTTCTTCAGCGGCATCCATATTGTTCTGACTGTCCACCTCGATGTAAATGGTAGACACCTTTAAGCTGCCCCGAAAGGCTCCGGCCTTGTCCAGGCGGGTCTGGGCGGTGCTGATGGGGATCAGGGCGGTGTTATCGGGGTTGCCAAAGCCGCCCTGGCCGCTGGCCGGCAGCACCCCGATGACCTCAAAGGTCAGCCCATTGATTCGAATATCCTGGTTCAAGGGCGACTCGTTGCCGGTAAACAGTTTCTCGGCCACCTCGGCGCCGATCACCGCCATCCGCGCCCGCTGGTCAACCTCTTCTTGGGTGATAAACCGGCCCTGGGCCAGGGTCAGATCACGCACACTCTCGTATTCCACCGTAACCCCGGTGATTGACACGCTGTCCGCCTCTGCTTGATCCCGCACCACCGATGCGCCGTTTACGCCAAAGGTGGGAGCCACCGCCACTACATGCGCCACCTGGGTAGGGTCGCTTAAAGCCTCCACATCCTTCATGGTCAGCGGTTCGGCTGCCTTTTCCTTCAGTTCGGCCTGCGATTCATCCTCGTCGCTGCCGGGCGGGCCGGACGGAGGGCCGCCCATACCCCGAGCGGCCGAGACGGTCAGCAGATTGGTGCCCATGCTGCTCAAGCGCTCGGTCATGCTCTGGCTGACGCCGTTGCCGATGGAAACCAGGGCAATCACCGCCGCCACACCGATGATGATGCCCAGCATCGTTAAGATGGTGCGCAGTTTGTTGACGGTTAAAGCCCGTAAAGCTATCAAAATACTTTCCCAAAGTTGCATAAGGATTAATCCTTTCGTTCAACCTATAATGCCGTGTTGCGTGGTGCGTGAGGGGTAAGGCGTGAGGCGTAAAACGAATTGACTCGCTACACACGTCGTAAATCGTAAATCCCTAGTTGGCCCGGCGCGGATTCGCCACCGGGTGGTCTTCCACAATCACCCCGTCGGCCAGGCGGACGATCCGCCGGGTGTGCGCGGCAATGTCCGGCTCGTGCGTGACAAAGATAACGATGATGCCCTGTTCCTCATTCAAGCGTTGGAAAATACCCATGATCTCCTCGCTCGATTTGGAATCAAGGTTGCCGGTCGGCTCGTCGGCCATGATGATGGCCGGCTGCGTAACCAGCGCCCGCGCGATGGCCACTCGCTGCTGCTGCCCGCCGGATAGCTCGTTGGGTTTGTGGTGCAGCCGTTCGCCCAGGCCCACCATTTCCAGGGCCGCAACGGCGCGGCGGTGGCGCTCGTCCCGGCCCACGCCCATGTAAATCAACGGCAGTTCCACGTTGCTCAGGGCGCTGGTGCGCGGCAGCAGGTTAAAACTCTGAAACACAAAGCCGATGCGCTTACCCCGAATTTGGGCCAGCTTGTTATCGCTCAGTTGGGCCACGTCCACCCCTTCCAGGTAATATTGGCCGGAGGTGGGTTGATCCAGGCAGCCCAAAATGTTCATTAAGGTAG
>CAZDMM010001221.1:244-1690 GCA_964505845.1 uncultured Caldilineaceae bacterium | reverse complement strand
ATTTTAAAGGGGTGTTCACGAGTCTGTGACACGCCACCCATGATGAAAATTCGCCCTCACCCCCGGCCCCTCTCCCAAAGGGCGAGGGGAGCAAGTCAAGAGTCCCCTCTCCCAATGGGAGAGGGTTAGGGTGAGGGCTATCTACGAAGGAGGCAACTATGCGAATTGGAGTTTTTACGGCCTTATTTCAAGATTTACCCTTTGAACAAGCCCTGGATAAAGCGGTGGCCGCCGGAGTGTCGGCGGTGGAGATCGGCGCGGGCGGCTATCCAGGCGCCTATCACTGCCCGGTAGACGACCTTTTGGCCAGCGAGAGCGCCCGCAAAAAATATCTGGAAGCCATTCACTCGCGCGGGCTGATTTTGAGCGCCTTGAGCGTCCACAACAACCCGGTTTCGCCGGATAAGGATGAAGCCCGGCAGGCCGACGAAGACATCCGCAAAGCGGTGCGGTTGGCTCAACTGCTGGGCGTTCCGGTGGTCAACGGCTTTTCGGGGCTGCCGGCCGGCGCACCCGGGGACCGCATGCCCAATTGGGTCACCTGCCCCTGGCCGCCCCACTTTTTGCAGATTTTAGATTATCAATGGAATGAGGTGTCCATTCCCTACTGGCAAAAAGCAGCCAAATTTATCGAGGAGCATGGGCTTAAATTTGCTTTTGAAATGCACCCCGGCATGTTGGTTTACAATGTGGATACCATGCTTAAATTGCGCCAGGCGGTTGGACCGGTTTTGGGCTGTAATTTTGATCCCAGCCACCTATTTTGGAACGGCGTTGACCCCGTCGCAGCCATCCGGGCTTTGGGCCAGGCCATCTTCCACGTACATGGCAAAGATGTGTATGTGGACCACTTAAACGTGGCCGTCAACGGGTGTAACGATAATAAGCCGTATGGACAAATTGCTCAAAGAGCCTGGACTTTCCGCAGCATCGGCTACGGCCACGAGGCTAAAGTGTGGAAAGATATCGTCAGCGCCCTACGCCTGGTGGGCTATGATTATGTAATTTCTATTGAGCATGAAGACGCCCTGGCCTCGATTGATGAAGGTCTGGCTAAAGGAGTGGCCCTGCTCAAGGAAGTCACTCTGTTTGAGCAGCCAGGCAAGATGTTTTGGGCCTGACCAGGGATGCGAGTCCAGTATTTAACCTGTATACAGCCGATATGTGAAAGTTATACAGTTATTTTTGACTCTTTCTACCTTTCGTGTTACTATCCTAATACCGTCCGGCCCAAGATAACCTTCTAAAATCCAAATTAAAGAGTTGACAGTTCTTCGGCTCTGTCTTACAGTAACCCGGCTAGTTTGCCTGACCAAACCAGGTCTACCTCGCCAAAGCATTTTGCTCAAGCAGCGCATCAATAATTGAAGGGGGGTGACGCTCCAATCTCAACGCCTCAAACCTAATCTCTTAGTAAATAAATCTAATAACCCACGAAATTTCTAT
>CAZDMM010001221.1:0-234 GCA_964505845.1 uncultured Caldilineaceae bacterium | reverse complement strand
TTAGTTCAAGGAGGAAAGAAATGAGAAAACATTTCTATCGGATCATTAGCTTAGTGGCCATTCTGACGTTGCTGGTAACTTTTAGCGGCAGCGCTACTCCGGTAGCCGCACAAGACGAAGTTACCGAGCTGACCATCTTGTGGGCGCAGTGGGACCCGGCTGACTACCTGCAACAAATTGGTAACATGTACGAAGAAGAAACTGGAATTAAGGTCAATGTGGTTCAAGAGCCGT
>CAZDMM010001220.1:0-1692 GCA_964505845.1 uncultured Caldilineaceae bacterium | reverse complement strand
TTTGCCTTTAATTCATCAATTTCGGCTTGCCAGCTTTTGAGACGCATTTCTTCCTGGGCATACAGCCTCTCGCGGACCACCTTGCGTTGGGCGCGGGTAGCTTCTAACTGGGCCAGCAGGTTGGCCTGATCCGCCGGCGAAGCGTTCTGTACTGCGGCTTGCAATGCCTCAATTTTGTCAGTCCAGCCCTGCACTTCAAGGGTCAACAGCTCGCACAATTTCTCCTGGGCCAGCCGCTGCATGGTGCGTAAATTGACCAACTGGTTCCTGACCTCGGTTTGCGCTGCTCCATTACCGAAAATTGTTGCAGCCAGGCGGTCAATTTCAGTTTGCCAGGCGCTAATTTGCGCTTCTAATTTGGCCGGTAGTTCTGCGGCCGGGGTCGTATCGCTGTCAAGTGTGCCAACCGCAGCCAGATAGGCGGCCAGTTCTTCTCTTAAGACGTGGCGAATCACCCGGCCGTCAAACCTGGCCAGGGCTTTAATGACGCGGTCGCTCCACTCCTGTTTAACCAGGATAATAAAGGCTGAACTGTTGGGCTTGAGGTTGGCTTGTAGCTCTTTCAAATATTCATCGGGAAAACCGCGATCTATGGCGTGGGCCGCTACACCGCCGGTAGTCGCTCCGGCCACCACTCCAAGAACCGCGCCCACCGGTCCCCCCACCAAACCAATTAGCCCCCCGGTAATTGCTCCAAATAACGCCCCCCGTCCCAGGCCAACATCTTGAACATCTTTGATGAGGGTTCGGCCATCTTTGTATTTAACCAGGACGGCTGTATTCAAAACAGAAATAGTCCCTGCATCAATCATTTGCTGGATGGCCGTTAGCACCTCACCGGCTTTGTTTTCTTCCTGAAAAGTTAATACTAATAGTTCAGTAGGGTGGCTCATTGTGCATACCTCCATTACCCAACTTAAATTGTAAACAAAAATTTCCAAACCCCAGGAGCCGCAGCATCGTTATTGTCTGGCAGTGAAACGCTCAGGAAGAAGAGAAAAAATCCCCCTATTCAGTGGTGGCAACAAAAAATTAGGTGCAGTTGAATTTTCTGCAGTGCGATAGGCCCTATAAAAAATTCAACTGCACCTCCCGAAGAATTTATTAGGATTTGATAGCCAGTGTTGCCTCAGCCTTATCTATCATCTGTTTCTGGGTTGGCTAATTCTTTACTTCACCTTTCCTAGGGTAGCAGATTATTAGAGAAAATTGTAGTGATTAATGTAATTGGTAGGGGCGACAAATGTAACTATATGTGATAAATATCACAATCCTTCAAAAAGGGGAATCAAGGTTACGTAAATTCCGGCCAGGATAGCGGTGGTGATAACTCCGCTGATATTGGCCCCCAGCGACTCTTCCATGATAAAAGAATCAGGCGCAACCTCCGAAACCGTTTTTTGAGCCACTTTAACGGTAGTAGGCACGCAGCTTACCCCGGCAATGCCAATGGTTGGATTATATTTACCCTTTTTGATGAAATACATGATGTAGCCGCCCATGATACCGCCAATGCCCGATAGCAGGAGCGATAGAACCCCCAGCATGAGTAGCTTGAAGATGAGCGGGTTAAGAATGGTATTGGCTTCACACAGCACACCCAGCAAAAAACCCAAAAAGAAGGTAGCGCCGTACAGCACCGGCTCACTGATGAGGTTGATGAAATGGGTCAAGCCCGACTCCCGGATGGCG
>CAZDMM010001219.1:0-1700 GCA_964505845.1 uncultured Caldilineaceae bacterium | reverse complement strand
GGTCTTTGAAGGTGCCCGGCTCGCTCTCGTCGGCATTGCAGATGATGTATTTGGGGTAGTTATCTACTCGCGCCACCATGCGCCACTTATCGCCGACCGGGAAGCCAGCGCCGCCCCGACCTCGTAAGCCAGACTTGCCGATAGCTTCAATCACCTCACCGGGGGCCATATGGGTCACCGCTCGCCCCAGGGCTTCGTACCCATCGTGCAAGATGTACTCTTCGATATTTTCGGGGTCAATCAGGCCGGCCCGCTGCAAAACAATGCGCTGCTCGGCCGGCAGCGTCCCCTTGCGAGCGGACAGCCAGGCAATCCGCCCCGATAATTCTTTGGTCGAGGCTTGCAGCCCGGCGGCAATCCGGCCCTTATACAAATGCTCCTCGACCAGCATCGGCGCATCGGCCGGTTTGACCGGCCCATAAATGACTGCTTCTGGATAGATGATTACCAGCGGTAGAGCATCGTGGCGGCCTATATCGCCGGTCATTATCACCGATACTTCGTCTTGCAAACCAAACTTGTTGATTTGCTTCTGCAAATTTTCATAAACGGCAGAAGCGCCTCGGGCCAGGCTTTCCGGGTCGCTTGAGACTAAAACCATTGAACGGATTGCTTTCATGGCAAGCCTCCTTTCTCGTCCTCTACCTGATACCGGGCCAAAATTTCGGGAATTCGCGTGGCAGTCAGGTTGCCGTAAACTTCGTCGTCAATCATCATTACCGGCCCTACGCCGCACACCCCCGGACAACTGACGGTCAGGAGCGTCCACTGTCCGTCGGCGCTGGTTTGGCCAGGCTCCAGGCCCAATTCTTCCTGCAAAACCCGCCGCACCAGTCGCCCCCCCATGACATGGCAGGGCGCACTCTCGCAAAATTGGATCACATGCCGGCCGCGTGGTTTGGTAGAAAGCATCCGGTAAAAGCTGGCCACGGATAACAGTTGGCTGGCGGGTAAACGCAGCGACCGGCTAATTTCGGTCAGGGCGTCGACCGGCAAATATCCCAATTTTTCGTTGACCTCACTCAAGATAGGGATGAGGGATTCAGAGGTAATGCCATGTTGCGCTATAGCGGCCTGCACTACTGCGGAGACATCAGAGCCATTTTTGACCTGTATCGTCATAACCTACCTCCTTTTGAAAATAGTCAATCAGTCGGTTAGTCGCCTGGTCGGCTAGTCATTTTCATTTCTGGCGTCGTCCCGGCTGGGACTGTCCGACTTCTTTGAATAATTAAGCCGAAAAGTTAGGTGTTAACTTTCCTGCTGTTTTATCCCTATACAGAATCAGCATGGTAGCCACTAATCCTGCGATCAACAGCATAACATCTTCTAACACTCCCAAATTGATGGCGGCAAAGAAACCAATGATTGACCAGATGACCGGAATTACCAGGAGATATTTGGGAAACCGCGGCTCTGTCCACAGCAGCAAACCAAAGGTAAAGATGGTGGTGGGGCAAGGCAGGCCGAAAGTAGGCGACGCGGGATAGATATGTCCCAAAAAGTAGCCCCAAATTGGGTAAATCAGCAGGCCATATAGGATGAAAAAAGCGCCCACAAGCGCATAGAGCGACAGGTGGAGCCGGAAATGGATTTCGGCGCGCCAGAAGCCGGCCACCAGAAACAACACACTTTGGGCAATGAACAAGCCGCCAAAAAGATAAGCCGCCCCATTGATGGAGGTGAAAAAGGTGAGGTGA
>CAZDMM010001218.1:0-1701 GCA_964505845.1 uncultured Caldilineaceae bacterium | reverse complement strand
TATGCGCCTAACTCTGTTTGAGCCAGGCCAACCACCGGCGCAGCCCACCAGGCCAGGGTTACGCCCGGATAGCCGATGCCCAACGCTTGGCGATAGTCGCCGCTGCTAAGACCGGCGGCAAATTCACGGGCATGCTGCAGAAAGAGCGGTTCGTCGGGGGTCAGGAAAACGTCCAGGTTGAGCAAACGCGGGATCAAGATGATTAATAGAAGCAGGGCCGGGGTTAAGTTGTTTCGAACGGCGGCGTGGTTGGGCAAAGTGTGTCCTTATCAGGGCTTTGAGTCATGACAGTTTTGTTTCAAATGGGCAGCAGCGACATCCCTATGCCGCTGCTGCCCTGTCACAAAGGCATAGGGATGCTTTTGCTCCGGGTGATTAAGATTTTGCTTCGCTTCTCAAGCGGCGGGTCACCAGGGTCAGCACCTCATGGGCCGTAGTTTCGATGGGTTTGTCGGTAACGTCAATAATCCGAAAACCGGCCCGCCGCATCTCCTGGCGCGCCTCTTCTAATTCCTCATAAATTTTGGTAGGGTCGGTGTAATTGACGCCGCCGCTCACCCCCAAATTTTGCTGGCGATGCTCACGGTGGCTCAACAGCCGGGCGGGGTCAATGGTCAGCCCGACTACCCGGCGTTTATCTAACTGGTACATTTCTGGGCGGGGGGGCAGCCCTATGACCAGGGGAATGTTAGCCACTTTCCAGCCCAAAATGGAGAGATAAAGGCTGAGCGGGGTTTTGCCTACCCGCGAGACGCCGACCAGGGCAATCTCGGCCTGACTCCAACTCTGGTAGCTGAGGCCATCATCATGCGCAATGGTGAACTCGACTGCTTCGACCCGTTTGAAGTACGAAGGGTACAATTCCTGGTATAAGCCGGGCCGTCCCAGGGGTTGTTGTCCAAAGATGTCGGTTAGGTGCTCTAATAGCGGGCCAACAATGTCAAAGGCGGGCACATTTTTTTCTTGGGTCAGCCTGACCATGGTGCGCCGTATTTCCGGGTCAGACAAGGTGTGGACAATGGTTGCCCCAACCGTTAACGCTTCGGTCACTACTTCTTCAACCTGGTGCGGGTAAAGCACCCGGGGAATCACTTTGACCGGGGCGCTAACCGTAGGGAATTGAGCCAGAAGGATGTGAATCAATTGTTCGCCCAGGGCGCCCAAACCGCCTGAGACAATAAATATAGGCGGTGGGGAAGGTTCGGGGGAGTCTATGGTAATTTCATCCATAGAAAACTTATTTCCTTTCGTTAGGGTTTGACCATCACTTTACCCAACCTGACAGCATTTTCGCCGCTGGCATCATTTTGCACCGGCAAACGCTCGCCGGTTTCCAGCAGATACAGCCCCACCCATAGTTCGTACTCACCGGGAGGTAAGGCGGCCGGTAGGTTAAGCTGGCTGCTTTCGCGGATGGTTTGGCCCGGCGGCCATAACCGGGTGGGGTAAAAAGGCTCCAGGGGGCGATGGTCGGCCTGGGCGATGGTCTGGACTGAGCCGGCCGGTTGGCGCAAATGGACAAAGATGGTGTAATCGTGCGGCAGGGCGGCCAGGGCTTGCCAGTACAGCGTCAAACGCAGCGATTGCCCCGGCCGGGGCTGTTCCGGCTCAAGTGTATAGCCGGTCAAGCGAAGCTGTTGGGCAAACTCGGCCTGCAGCGGATAGGCGGGGTCGGGGCGCAGGGGTTGAGGGTTTTCTTGA
>CAZDMM010001217.1:0-1701 GCA_964505845.1 uncultured Caldilineaceae bacterium | reverse complement strand
GGTGGGGCGCAAGATGCGCTGTGGCTGCAAATTTGCAGCGACGTGACCGGCATGCCCCAGGATGTGCCGGAGCGCACCGTCGGCGCGGCCTACGGCGACGCTTACCTGGCCGGGTACGCCGCCGGCCTCTTTCACGATTCGCAGCCGCTCAAGCAGCAGTGGGTCAAGCTGGCCCGCGTGGTTGAGCCTGACCCCTCCACCGCCGCCGTCTACGCCGAACTGTATGAAATTTACCACCGCCTCTACCGCCACACCCGTGAAGAGATGCATAGGCTGGCGGAGAGGTTTGGGTAGATTCAACTTCAACTGGTAACGACTCAAGTGGCTCTAAAAGAGGATGGTTTTGGGCCGGGATTAGGAGATTAGGGGATTTTTAATTTTTATTTTATCCCCAAATCCCCAAATCCCGGCGAAATTCTTTTAATTCACACATCACGTCAGAAAGGGTACATCCCATGAAATCAAAATTCATCGTCTACCCCAGGCCGCAGGAAGTGGAGGTGTGGGAAGAGGAGATCGAGCCGCCGCAGGAGGGCGAGATTTTGTGCCGGGCGGAAAAATCGCTCATCAGCATCGGCACGGAACTGCACTGCCTGCGCGGTCAAACCGACCCCGGCACCAACTGGTTTGATTGGGTCAAATTTCCCTTTCGACCGGGCTACAGCATGGTCGGGCGGGTGCTGGCGGTTGGCCCCGGCGTCAGCCACATCAAAGAGGGCGACCGCATCGCCAGCTACAGCCTGCACCAGCAGTATTACAAGGTGCAGGTGCAGCACCTGGAAAAGCGGTACGATATTCCGGTGGGCATTGATGTCTACGTGCTGCCGGAGGGCGTCAGCAGCGAGGATGGTACCTGGCGCAGCCTGGCCGTGACCACCCAGAGCGCGGTGCGCCGGGCCGAGTTTCAGTTTGGCGAGACGGTCGGCGTGGTGGGGCTGGGCATACTCGGTCAGTTGGTGACGCAATATCTATCGGCGGCGGGGGCGCGGCGCATCATTGCCATTGACCCGGCGGCCCACCGGCTGGAGCTGGCTCGCCGGCATGGGGCCACCCATACCCTGGCGATGAGCGCCCAGGAGGCCCTGGAGCCGGTGCGAGAGATTACCGGGGGTTGGCTGCTGGACGCCGTGTTTGAGGTGACGGGCCACCCGGCGGTGCTGGCCCCGACCATTCAACTGGTGCGGCGGCTGGGCCGGCTGGTGCTGCTGGGCGATACGCCCATCCCCACTCAGCAGCATTTGGGGCCGGGCGTGGTCTTCAAATCCATCGCCATTTTGGGCATTCACGGCTATCAGGTACCCGACAAGCGCACCGAGTACACCCCCTGGTCGGTGGAGGAGATGAGCCACGTCTTCTTTGACTACATCCAGGCCGGGCGCATGAACGTGCAGGATTTGGTGACGCACCGGGTGTCGCCGCTGCAAGCGCCGGAAACGTACCTGGGGCTGCTGCGCGACCGCTCGGCGGCGGTAGGGGTGATTCTGGATTGGGAGCAGTTGGCGGCGACGCATTGAGGCGGCGTCTACGGGCCTGATTTTTGAATCCACGAAGGCACACGAAGAGACACAAAGATAACAAAAGAAAAGTTGGCTCATGAGGATTTCAAGGAGTTAGGGTATTGCCACATATAGCCCGACGCTGAAGCATCGGGCTGAGAGGGCAAAGGACGCTGAAGCGCCCTAAAAAAGCCAATTTTAGCCC
>CAZDMM010001216.1:0-1702 GCA_964505845.1 uncultured Caldilineaceae bacterium | reverse complement strand
CGGCAATCCGGGGGCGGCCCGTGGCCCCGGCGCAGCCCGTGGCCCCGGCGCGGCGCGCGGCCCCGGCGCGGCTCGTGGCCCAGGCGCTATCCGAGGCAACGCCCCGGTGATTTCGCCAGATGGGGCCATGATCTTCTACACCGATGACGACATTACCTTTGATGAAGGGGAGTTCTACACCATCCAACAGTTAATCGGGCTGCCTCCCTTACCCCCCAACAAGGCGGCGGTCAGTGCGGGGTACAACTTGGTAGCTACCGCCGGCACGCCGGAGCTGGCCGGTTCGGTCAACTTCCAGTACCTGGAGAACAATGTCCTGCTGGCCAGAGCCGCCGAATCAGATTTGGCTATCTATTTTTGGAGTGAAGCGAGCGGGCAGTGGCAAACCCTGGACACCGTGGTTGATGAATACTTTAATACCGCCGTAGCTCGCAGCCAGGGGCCGGGGGTTTACGCTTTGCTGGCCGGCTCGACTATCCCGGCCATCGTCTCGGTGACGCCAGCCCTGGGAACCAATGATGTCACCACCACCCTGACAATCAGCGGTGGTTATTACCTGCCGCCGCTGATTGTCAATCTTGTTGGCCCAACGGCAACCTATACCCTGCCTGTCACGAGTATGAGTCCGATCTCCGTCACCGCAGTAGTCAGCGCTGGGCTGCCGGCGCGGGAGTATCAGGTAGTGGTCTATAATAACAACCAACCGGGGGGAGCCAAAGCCTCTAATCCCGGCCTCTTTGCCCTGTTTGACCCGGCCCAGGCTTGCTTCTACGACTTCTTTGAGAGCGGGGCCGGCAAGTGGCAGCTATCCGGCGATTGGGGCATTGTCATCTTGCCCAACGGCGAGCGGGCCATGACCGACAGTCCGGCCGGAGCCTATCGTAACGCCGGAGATTATGGGGCAGGGTTGCCCAGCTACACCAGCGCCATCACCTCGCAGCCCTTTAACCTGGCCGGCTGCAGCCAGCCCACCCTGACTTTTCGGCATGATTACGTGCTGGCCAAAGTGGGGGCCAGCCAGGATGTGGGCCGGGTAGAAATCTCCGGCGATGACGGGGCCACCTGGACTGAACTGGCGGCGTACACCGGCGGCGGCATTTTTGGCGTCACCCCCAGCGATGTCAGCTCGCCGGAGTGGGCCAACCCTCATTGGCAGAACGTGCTGGTCAGCTTAACCGCCTATACCGGCACGGTCCGGCTGCGCTTGAGTTTGACCGTAGATGCGGAAGCGTCGGCGCGAGGCTGGATTGTGGATAACTTGAGGGTAGCGGACGGTCATCCAGCACCACCGGCTCACCCACTTTACCTGCCGATTGTGCTGAAATAAATTGGACGTGTTTCATTTCAATTAGAACTATTGATAGAGCTAAAACGTGAAACGTAAAACGTGAGGATTTACAGAGAAAGCCATTACGTTTTACGCTTTACGTTTTTCGCGAAACAGATTTTCAACTTGGTTGAGACACGCCCAAATAAATTTACTGGTACGCCGCCACAATCTCCCGGTTAAGGGCAACTTGCTCCAGGAAGGACTGGCGCAGGGCCGGGTCGGTAATTTTATTGGCCCGGCCCATCACCAAATTATAGGCCAATTGCAGCGCCGCTTGGGCCATTCGCTGCTCGGCAGCGGCGCTAAACACCTGATAACAAATAAAATAGTCCAGTTGCGGAAATTCCGGCCCTTCACCGCCACATTCATTCA
>CAZDMM010001215.1:0-1704 GCA_964505845.1 uncultured Caldilineaceae bacterium | reverse complement strand
ATCCTATCGTAGCTTTACGCTAACGCTCTTGCCCATTGAAGAGCGGTAGTGTTGAAGTAAATTTATTAAACCTTTAAATTTAGAGGAGAGAATGTCATGGCACGAAAAGAAGAGGAGCATTTAATCCACGAGCTGTTGCTAAACCAGCTCAGAACAGGCCAGATCAACCGCCGCCAGTTTATCCAAAATATGCTGGTGGCCGGCCTGGGGTTAGGGGGGGTGAGTGTGCTCTCGGCCTGCGGTGCTGCGCCGGCTACCCCGGCCGCCGAAAAAGCGGCGGCCACCGAAGCGCCCAAAAAAGAGGAAGCCGCCGCCCCCGCCACCGAAGCAGCTAAAGAAGAAGCTTCTTCCGGTTCAGCCGGAACCCGGCCTTTGACCCCCACTTTTTACCAATGGATTGTTGACCTCCACCCCGGCCTCAAACCCATCAACGAGAAATTTGGCAATCTGGACGCGCAAATTGCGCCGGTGGCCGGCTTTGATGTGGCCCGCTTTGTGGCCGAAGGCAAAAACAAGCAAAGCACCTGGGATGTTTACGTGGGCATGACTCCCTTTGTGGAAATGGCCGCCCTCATCAAAGCCGATGTCATTGAACCCTGGGACAACTACATCCCCAAAGAAGTCATTGATGACATGATTCCCTCGATTCGGGAAGAGTGTACAGTAGACGGCAAACTTTACTCCTGGCCCTTCTTGCTGGACATCATCACCCAGGGGTATAACTCTGCCATTACCACCAAAGCCGGTCTGCCCGACACACCCCCGGCAGACTGGGACGAATTTTTGGCTAACTCCAAAACCGTGCTGGATAAAGGCGCGGCCCGCTACGGCTGCACCTTTGACGCGCACGGTTGGCGCTCGCTGTGCCCCATCACCCACAGCATCAGCACCGACAGCTACTACATGCTGGATGGCGACAAGAGCGGCGTCCCGCTGTTCGACTTTACCAGCGAATATGCCCTGCAAGCCCTGGAAATTATGAAGCAGATGCTTGATCTGTCCTCGGCTAACGCCTTGCAGCCCGGCGCCACCGACGGCGGGGTCAACCAGACCCCCGACGAGGTTGCTTTTGCCGCCCAGCAGGTAGCCTACTACATCAAGTATCAAAATGCGCCGCTGCGCATGGCTGGCACCTGGCCGGATCCTTCGGTGCTGCGCCTGGGCGGGCTGCCCAAAGCCAAAGGCGGCGAAGGCGCCACCGTCTTTTGGACTACCGGCGCTTGCTTGTTCAAGTGGGGCCAAAACAAAGAGCGCGCCGCCGAGTATATGAAGACCATCACTTACGACACCCAAATCTGGAAAGACTCGATTGCCGGCAGCGCCTCCGGCCACCCCGGCCAATTGCCGCCGTTCAAGTCAATCTATGCCGCCTGGGAAAAAGAAAAGCCCGACTGGCTGCAAAAGGAAACCTGGGTACCCTTGATTCGCGCCCAATTAGATGTGGCAAAAGCTATCCCCAACCACTCCTTTGGTTTGCAGCAATTCATCATCGGCCAGCCCTTGTGGGAAAAATACCTCAAGGGTGAGGAAAAAGACCCCAAAGCTGCTTTGCAAGCAGCCAAGGACGCAGTGGCGGCTGAAGTAAAGAAAGCCGGTTAAGCAGATTTTGGGTGCGACGCACCGGAAAGTGCGTCGCACCTTCTTTTCATAATTAATTTTGAGGAGTACGATGGCCAGTACAACCTTATCTACTTCGGCGCTCCG
>CAZDMM010001214.1:0-1712 GCA_964505845.1 uncultured Caldilineaceae bacterium | reverse complement strand
GGCAAAATGAGGTGGTTGGCTTGCTAGGCGATAATGGGGCGGGTAAGTCAACGCTGATTAAAATTATCACCGGCTACCATCAGCCCGATGAAGGTGAAATTTTTTGCAATGGTCAGAAAATTGACCATTTAACCGTGCCCCGAGCCAGAGAATTAGGGATTGAGACGGTTTACCAGGAACGGGCCCTGGCCGAGCAGCAATCCCTGTGGCGAAATATCTTTATCGGCCGCGAACTAAGTAATCGGCTAGGGTTTCTTAAAGTTAAAGAAATGAATGCGAAAACCGAGCAGTTGATGTTGGAGTCAATGGGCTTTACGTCAACTGCGGTGAGTCCCGAGTCGACCATCAAAACCTTTTCCGGCGGCGAAAAGCAGGGTGTGGCCATTGTCAGGGCCTTATTTTTTGATGCGGAGATTATAGTTCTGGATGAGCCAACGATGGGTTTGTCCTTAAAAGAAACCCGAAAACTGATCAATTTTGTACGTGGCATCAAAGAAGCCGGTAAGTCGGCCATTTTTATTGACCACAACATTTTCCATGTCTAGTCCGTGGCCGACCGGGTAGTCGTGCTGGACCGGGGGCGAGTGGCAGGGGAATTTATGACCAGCGCTATCAGCCTGGATAATTTGATGGAAAAGATGTACCGGGTGGCTGAAACCGGTAGCTTTGATTAGAGGACAGTAAACCATGAATTCTACTGTTGAAGATTCAGCGGCTGAAAAGAGGCTGCCAAAACCTAAAGAAAAACCTACTTTGACCAAGTTCTTACGCCAGTATGGCACCCAGGTGGGGATTCTGGCCGTTTTTTTGCTGATGTGGCTCTCTTTCATTGCTTCCGCCCCAAAAACGTTTTTGTCTGCCCAGATTTATCTGGCGTTTATGTCTACTATCCCTTTCTTTGCCATTATCGCCTTGCCGCTGACGATGCTGGTCATTGCCGGGGAAATGGACCTATCCTTCCCATCCATCATGGCCATTGGGATGGTGGCTTTTGTGGCGGTTTTTAACCCCACCGGCAATGTCTTGTTGGCCCTGCTGGCCGGCCTGCTGGCCGGATTTCTGGCTGGCTTATTGAACGGGGTGATTGTAGTGGGAATTGGCCTGCCTTCCTTGGTGGTGACGATTGGCACGCAGTTCTTCTGGCGGGGGGCGGTTTTAGTGTTGTTGAATGGTAAAGGCCATACTTTAACGGCGGCTAAAAGTAGTTTTATTTATAGCCTGCTGGTCGGCAAAGTGGGCGGAATCCCGATGCAAATGATTTGGCTGGTGGTGGTTGCCGTTATTGTCTGGATACTGCTGAATCGCCACCGCTTTGGAGCCAATATTTATGTCATCGGTGATAACAAGCAGACGGCTGAATTGATGGGTGTTAACACGGCGCAAACGCGCATGCTGATGTTTGCCTGGGTGGGTATGGCGGCGGCCTTTGCCGGTATGCTGGCCAGCTTGCAGGTCTCCTTCTTTTGGCCCTCGCTGGGTGAAGGCTACCTGCTCAGCACCCTGGCGGCAGTCTTTCTGGGCGGCACCTCGGTTTTTGGCGGGGTTGGCACCATTCTGGGTACGTTTATCGGCAGCTTTATCATCGGGGCGATCAATGCGGCGATTGTGGCTATTGGCTTAACCGGTTTCTGGACGGAGCTCATCTACGGCTTGATCATTATTCTGTCAGTTTCGATGCATGCCATATTGCGGCGCAGAGTAGAGTAAGATTG
>CAZDMM010001213.1:0-1715 GCA_964505845.1 uncultured Caldilineaceae bacterium | reverse complement strand
TAAAGCGCCGGCAAAAGCAGTTTGGACAGAGTGGCTCGTGCCCGCCGGGCTGATTGTGCTCAGCCTCATTCCGGTGATTGCCGGCGGCGTCCGTCTCACCGAGCTGGCCGGCGGCGCGGAAGTGACGCCGGCTAACGCCCGGTTCTTCGCCTCGCCTCTGCCCGTGGTGCTGCACATTCTCAGCGCCAGCCTGTACTCCATCCTGGGGGCCTTCCAGTTCGTCCCCAGTTTCCGCCGCCGGCGGCGAAGCTGGCACCGGGTGGCCGGGTGGCTCTTGATCCCGTGCGGCCTGGCTGCCGGGCTTTCGGGGCTGTGGATGACCCTCTTCTACCCCTGGCCTGACGGTGATGGTGAACTTCTTTATGGGTTGCGGCTCCTGTTTGGGTCGGCCATGGTCCTGTCTATTATCCTCGGCGTCATCGCAATCCGGCGGCGAGACTTTGCCGGGCACGGCGCCTGGATGATGCGCGGCTATGCCATTGGCCTGGGCGCGGGCACACAGGTACTGACCCACTTGCCCTGGTTCCTGCTCCTCGGCGCCCCCGATGAGTTTCCCCGAGCGCTATTGATGGGCGCAGGCTGGGTGATCAACCTCGCCGTAGCTGAATGGGTTATCCGCCAGCCGCCGGCCCGTCCAGCCCGCCCGACCTCAGCCATTGTTTCCCCTCTGCGCTGAAGTCAACATAGATATGGAATCGAATCATGTCAAATGAAGACAACCCAGGCCATGAGGCAGGACGGCCAGTGATCTATCAAATCAGGCTCAAGGGCCATCTGGGTCGCCAGTGGGCGGATTGGTTTGGAGGCTTGACCATCACGTTGCAAGCCAACGGCGAGACGCTTTTAACCGGCCCGGTGGCCGATCAGGCGGCGCTCCATGGCCTGCTTAGAAAAGTTCGGGACTTAGGGCTGCCGTTGGTCGAGGTGATCCAGGTAAAGCCTTGAGCCATCCACTAGGCAGTGGTGGTAAAAAAGGAATTGGACGGATCGTCTCATCAATGTTAGAGAAAAACATTAACAAACAGGTGACTTATGAATAGTTTGGCTCTCCTTTTCATTAGCGCCATCCTCATGGGGCTTGGCGCAACGCTCACGTTTGATCTGTGGGCGCTGTTTCTCAAACATGCCTTTAAGATCACGCCATCTAACATCTGTCTGGTCGGGCGCTGGCTGCGCTATATGCCGGAAGGAATCTTTACCCATTCAAATATTGGCTTGGCCCCCCGCAAGAGCGCAGAATGTACGGTCGGTTGGATTGCCCACTACATGATTGGCATCACCCTCGCCCTCGTTTTCGTGGCCTTAGCCGGCCACACCTGGCTGCAGCAGCCGACGCTGCTTCCCGCTCTCGTCTTCGGGGTCGTCACGGTCTTGGGGCCATTCGCCATCATGCAGCCTTCATTTGGGCTTGGATTTGCCGCCTCAAAGACGTCAAATCCTACGCAGGCAAGAGTTCGGAGTTTGATGAATCATACCGCGTTTGGCGTAGGTCTTTACCTTTTCGCCTGGTTGGTCAACTGGCTGCTACAGATATAGGCTCAAAGCCATTCGGCAGGGCGAGCAAAAGGCTCTGTTTTGGTTCCAAATAGGGACAACATTTTCGCTCCAACTCGGCCCGGGCGGGATTCCGGTTCTGCTGCCAGGGTATCTATTCAGCAGGCCCATATAATCATTTCTTTTTCGCCGGGATTTGGGGACACTTGCCCTATGGGTTA
>CAZDMM010001212.1:0-1717 GCA_964505845.1 uncultured Caldilineaceae bacterium | reverse complement strand
CTCACGCCCATATTTGGACCAATGACCCGGCCTTTCCCTGGGCGGCTGAAACCAGCCACCCGCCTCAGTATGATGCTCACCCTGAGGCGCTCCTGGAAGCTATGCAAGCCAATCGGGTTGAGGCGACGGTGCTGGTTCAGTTTATAGATTATCGCTGGGACAACAGATATGTGGCGCGCGTGCTCAAAACCTTTCCTGATAAATTCATGGCAGTCTGCCGGGTAAACCCCCAAGACCCGGCCGCGCCTGACCAGCTCAGTTATTGGACCGAGGAGCACGGCTTCCGCGGGGTGCGTTTAAGCCCGGAACCCGGCGCAGGTGGGGATTGGTTTACCGGCCCTCTAATGGCGCCGCTCTTTAAGCGAGCGGCAAGCCTGGGCGTCCCGGTTCTCATTTTGACCAAGCCCTCTCGCCTGCCAGATTTGGCCCATATCTTGGAACGGGTGCCCGAGGCGGATGTGGTGATAGACCATATTGCCGATTGCGTGGACGGCAGCGCCCACCATCTTCAAAGCCTGTTAGCGTTGGCCAAATACCCGCGTGTCTATCTCAAAACAGGCCACATCTGGGTTAACTCCTCGGTGGGCTATCCCTGGCGAGACACGCATGAATTGGTCAAACAAGCTTACCAAAGTTACGGAGCGCAGCGGATGATGTGGGGCAGCGACTGGCCGCTTTGCCTGAAGCACACCACCTACTCGCAGGCCCTATCCTACCTGCGTGATGAAATGGCCTTTTTTTCTACAGAGGATTTGACCTGGCTTTTGGGCAAGACTGCGCTGCGACACTGGCCCTTCCCGGAATTGGCCGGGTAACTATTTAGTCAAAAGGTGACTGGTACTTGGTTAACCAGAAGCGAAAGGTGCCAGTCACCTGGGGTACATCCGGTGAAAAAGAGGCTGACAGCTTAAGAAAGGAGGCAACAGTACCTTATTTGAGCCAATGAATAATTTAATAATGATTGGTGGTTATATGCAAAATCATCCAAAGGTAAAGAAAAATTTTCCAGGGAGGAAAAAATGACTCAAGAAAAAAAGTTAAGTCGGCGAGATTTTCTAAATCTGGCGGCTACGGCCGCCGCCGGTAGTGTGTTGGTGGGCTTCACGGGAACTCCTGCCGAAAAAGAAGCAGCGAAGGTTGGCGCCACTCTGCCAAGCCCCAAAGCCGCGCCCCCGGCCGCGGAAGTGGTCAAACTGCGCAGCACTATCTGGGGCGATGTTAACGATAAACAGATTTGGGATGGCATTGCGGCTGATTTTAACTCAGCCTATGACGACATCAAGCTCATCACCGAGCAGTATGTGGAGCAGGAGGGCAGCGGCAGCTATTACGACAAAATCAAGGTCGGTATCGCTGCCGGAACCGCGCCCGATGTGTGGTACATGCAGGGCTTCCTGTGGGGACCTTACGCCGACAACAAACTGATCCGTCCCCTGGATGACCTCATCGAAAGAGATAAGTTTACCACTCCCTTCCCGGATATTGAGAACTACAAGGACAACAGCCAGTGGCAGGGCCAGACCTACCTGTGCCCGGTGAATACCGGCTCGGTGATTATGTACTACAACAAGGATGTCTTTGATCTGTTTGGAGTGGAGTACCCCAAAGAGGGCTGGACCTACGAAGATTTCAAAGAGATGGTGATTAAGATGAGCGGCGAGAAAGATGGTAAACCCTATTACGGGTTTGCCAACGCCGGCGGCTGGTCTGGGATTTA
>CAZDMM010001211.1:0-1718 GCA_964505845.1 uncultured Caldilineaceae bacterium | reverse complement strand
GGCGAGAATACCGACGGCAAGGGCTTTTTGCGCTCGCTGCGGGAGGATGCCGGGGTAGACCCGGCCGGCAAGCGGGTGGTGGTGCTGGGGGCCGGCGGCGCGGCCCGCGCTATGACGGTGGAGTTGGCCCTGGCCGGCGCGGCCCATCTGACCATCGTCAACCGCTCCGCCCAGCGTGGGCAGGAGTTGGTCAAACTGCTCAATGAAAAGACTCCGGTCAAGGCCGATTTTGTCCCCTGGAACCAGCCTTACGCCGTTCCGCCCGACACCGACATTGTAGCCAATGCTACTTCTATCGGACTTTTCCCGCAGGTAAATGATCAGCCGGAATTGGTTTATGATACCATCACGGCCCGGATGATTGTCTGCGATGTGATCCCGAACCCCCCCAACACGCCTTTTCTGCGCCAGGCGAAGGCGCGCGGGGCCAAAACCCTGGATGGGCTGGGCATGCTGGTGTACCAGGGGGCGATCGGCTTCAAAATGTGGACCGGCCTCGACGCCCCGGTGGCCGTGATGCGCCAGGCGTTAGCCCAGGCTTTTGTGATTTGAAGGCCAGGGGCGGCCTGGTTTTCACCTGTCACCCTGAGCGAGAGCGCAGAATAACAAAAAATAGTGGGACAGGCTGCCAGCCTGTCCCACTCATGCTTCCAATTTGATTTTTGCCAGCTCTCAAAACGAGGCGACGGCCGTCTCCAGGTTGGAGTGGACTTCAAAGAACTGTTTCAGCCCGCTCAACTCCAGTACCTGGTCTACTTCGGGCTGGGGACTGAGCAGTTTAAAGTGGGCCTGCACCCCGGAGTCGCGCTCACGGCTGATGGAGTGGAACACGCCCCAGCCGGCTTCCAAATCCGGTAACCCATCCCCCCGCATCAGCGTGGCAATGCTGTAAAGGGCCGCCAGGCCGGAGCTGCTCATAAAGGGGGTATCGCTCATGTCAAGCAAGATATTTCTGGCCCCCGCCTCATACACCTCTTTAGCCTTGGCAATCAACGTTTTAAAGTTAGAAGCGTCAAGGTCGCCGTGCGTTTGTAAAACCGCCACCGGGACCCGGCCCTGCTGCTGCATCACCGTGATGTTCATGGGCTATGTCCTCTCCTAAAATTTTTGGTTTAACGGGTGAGGCAAAATGTGGCCGGATTATAGCATATCCCCCAGAAAAAGATAATTACACCCCCCAGCGATTCCGGCGCAGCAGTTCGGCGTCGGTTTGCAGGGTGGTGGGCGCGTGGCCGGGCAGGGGCAGGATGCGTTCGTGAATGGCGTCGAGAATCCACTCCTTTTGGGGGAAGAAGGCTTCTTCCAGTTCCGCCGCCGGGGTAATCCAGTTGCGCGCCCCGACCACCGTCACCGGGCCATCCAGGTAATCAAAGGCTAGTTGGCTGATATTGGAAGCCATGGTGTGCAGAAAAGAGCCGCGCTCGCTGGCGTCGGAGGCCAGCACCACCCGGCCCGTTTTTTTGACCGACTCGATGATCTTGTCGTAATTGAGCGGGTTGATAAAGCGGGCGTCAATCACTTCAGCGGACAGGTTGTACTTCTCTTCCAACTCCTGGGCCGCCTCAAGCGCCCGGTACAGCGTCGCCCCGATGGTGACGATGGTCAAATCTTGACCGCTGCGCCGCAGGGCCGGCTCACCTATTTCCACTTCGTAATACTCCACCGGCACGCCGCCTTCAACCAGGATTTCCGGTTCGGAGTAGAGGCGCTGGCTTTCA
>CAZDMM010001210.1:0-1735 GCA_964505845.1 uncultured Caldilineaceae bacterium | reverse complement strand
GCTGGTGCAGGGGCAGCAGCAGTGGGTGTGGTTTGAAGATATTACCTGGGATGCCTCGGATTTTGAGCTGATTGGAGCAGATTTTGAGCAGCAGAGCGGCCTGGTTCAACAGGGAATGGTAGCCCAGGCCACGGCCCGGTTGATGCCTCAAAAACCCCTGGTAGATTACGGCGTCAGGTGGATGGAGCAAAACCGCACCCGGCGAAGATAGGAGGAATGGCCTGCACCGGCCACAGGAGTCGCCCTTACCCTTTCCTTTTGAGGGTCTACTCAAAATCTGGGCAGACCTTCAACAAAACCTCTGGTATTGAGAGCCAATTTGTGCTATCATGTTTGTGCCGGCGGCAATTTTTAGCAGTCAATAGCGCGCTTACAAAATCCCGATGGACGAATTAATTGGTAAAACTTTAGGCCAGTATCGCATCGAAACCAAGATAGGTTCCGGCGGTATGGCGACGGTTTTCAAAGCCTACCAGGCCAGCCTGGATCGTTATGTGGCCATTAAAGTGCTGCCGCCCTCCTTTGCCAGCCAGAATCCCGTTTTTGTGGAGCGATTTCAGCGCGAGGCCAAAGCCATTGCTCGCCTCAATCACCCCAACATTCTGCCTGTTTACGACTTTGGCGTTGACCACGATTACAGCTACATCGTGATGCGCTATGTGGAAGGCGCGCAAACCCTGGGGCAGATTATTCCTTATGCGCTTCGCACCGAGTGGATTGTTTACCTCATCAGCCAGGTAGCTAACGCCCTCACCTATGCCCATCATCGCGGCGTTGTGCATCGGGATGTCAAGCCCAGCAATATCTTATTGGACGGGGAGTGGGTGCTGCTCTCCGATTTTGGCCTGGCCAAGGTGGAGCAGGCCGTAGCTCACTTTACCGACGACGGCAAGAGTATCGGTACTCCCGCCTATATGTCGCCGGAGCAGGCGCGGGGAGAAGAGGTAGACCATCGCAGCGATATTTACTCGCTGGGGGTCATCCTGTATGAGATGCTAACCCACCAGATTCCGCACGATGCTCCCACCCCGCTGGGCATCATGCTGAAGCGCACTACCCAGCCTCCGCCGTCACCCCGCAGCATAAATCCGGCCATTCCGCCCAACCTGGAGAAGGTTATTTTACGCGCTCTGGCCCTTAAGCCGGAAGATCGCTACGACAGCGCGGCGGATTATGTGGTGGATTTAAAGCAAGCCTTAGCCGATACCCCGGACGGCGTATTGGCCGAGAAACAAACCTTTGTGATAGACCCGCCCGCTTTTGCCAGGGCCATCCCTAAAAGAGACTCCTTCCAAAACAAGTGGGCGCGCCTGTGGCGTAACCCGGTGTGGCCGGCCAGCCTGGGATTCGTGCTGGCGCTGCTGGCTTTCATCCTATGGGGAGGAAAATGGGCTGCCACAGATGCGCCGGCCACCAGCCTTAACCAGGCCGGGCCGGTGGTAGCCGCGGCTTCTACCGCCACCAACACCCCAACGCCTGCCCCTACCTCCACCTCAACTCCGACGGCGACGCCCACCCCAACCTTCACCCCGCTGCCCCCCACCGATACGCCCACCAACACCCCCACTAGCCCACCCGCCGTAACCACCCTGGTAATTATGGTGGTTACGGCTACCCCCACCGATACGCCACCGCCGACGCCCACGCCCAGCCCCAGCAGCACCCCCACCCTCGCCCCCAGCCTGACCCCTACCCCCACGCCTGATTTGCCCAAAGGCCAGTTTGCGCTGCTGGC
>CAZDMM010001209.1:0-1740 GCA_964505845.1 uncultured Caldilineaceae bacterium | reverse complement strand
ACCAAAGAAGTAGCACTGGCGGTTGAATACGCCGGCCAATCCAAAAGCCCCTGGGGTACGGTCAGCGCCGGATTCAGCGCCCACACCAAGATCAACCGCAAGGATTGGGGCCTGGTTTGGAACGTGGCCCTGGAAACCGGCGGCATGCTGGTGGGCGAAGATGTCACCATCGCCATCGAGTTGGAACTGGTCAAGCAGCCCGAAGCCGCGCCTGTTCTTGAAGCTGTGGCCTGATAAAGTTCTACAGACCTTCCCGGAAGCTGCTTTGTCTTCCAGGTTTCCGGGAAGGTTCCCTTTCTTTTATTTTTGAGGTAATTGACTATGCCAACCCTGTCGCCTGAACTAAAGCTTGGTTTTGTCCATTTGACTGTCTCCAATCTGGAGCGCTCGCTCGCCTACTATCAGAACTCGCTGGGGTTTCAACTGCGCCACCGCAACAGCGATACGGCCTACCTGGGGGCGGGTGGCCCGGATTTGCTGGCTTTGACCGAGCGCCCCGGCGCAATCCGCTACCGCAACGCCACCGGTTTGTATCACTTTGCCATCTTGACGCCCTCACGCCTGGAACTGGCCCAGGTTATCAGGCGAGTGGCCGAAACGCGCACACCGGTGCAGGGAGCCTCCGATCACTTGTTCAGCGAAGCCCTCTACCTGGGCGACCCGGACGGCAACGGCATCGAAATTTACTGCGACCGGCCCCGCGAGCAGTGGTCACGCGACCCCCAGGGGCGGCTTCAGGGCGATACCTTGCCGATGGACCTGGAAGGCGTTTTAGCCGAGCTGCCCCACCGGCCGGAACCGTGGCCCGGCCTGCACCCTCAGACGGTGTTGGGGCACATGCATTTGCATGTCCGCACCATCCCGGAGACGCTGACATTTTATCGCGATGTGCTGGGCTTTGACCTGATGATTGATTGGAACAGCGCCCTGTTTTTCTCGGCGGGCGGGTACCACCATCACCTGGGCTTGAATATCTGGGGCACGCAGGGCGCAGCCCCGGCCCCGCCGGAGTCGGTTGGCCTGCGTTATTTCACCCTCCATCTACCTTCTCAGGCCGAGGTGGAGACCGTCGTCGCTCGCGCCCGCCATGCCAACGCCGTGGTAGAAGAACACCCGGCCGGCCTGCTGGTACGCGACCCTTCGCAAAACGGCCTGGTCTTTACAACAAAAAATTAATGGCGGCCGGATTGTAAAAGGTTTACCAATACCGGCCCAATGGCGCCGGGGAAGATTCATCATCCAAGAGGAGGAAAATTTATGAAGTGGCAAAATAATAAATCTGTAGCGGAGTGGGGCCTGGTAGCGCTCCGGGTAGTGGTCGGCCTGGTCTTTTTAATTCACGGCGGGCAGAAATTATTTATGTTTGGTTTTGGCGGGACGGCCGGCTTTTTAGGCTCGGTGGGGGTGCCGCTGCCGATGGTCGCCGCCATCGTCGTCATTGCGGTGGAGTTTTTGGGCGGGTTGGCCCTACTGCTAGGTTTAGGCACTCGCTATGTGGCCGCGCTGCTGGCGGTTGACATGCTGGTGGCCCTGCTGATGGTGCATCTGCCGGCCGGTTTCTTTGTATCAAACGGCGGCTATGAGTTTGTGCTGACCTTGCTGGCGGCCAGCGCCTTCTTTGCCCTGGCCGGCGCGGGGACGTGGTCGCTGGATGCCCAGCTGCTCAAAACAGAATCATAAGTGAGTTTGGCTCATGTTAAGAACAAGTGACCGGCACTTCAGGATTGATTGGCTACTCCT
>CAZDMM010001208.1:618-1756 GCA_964505845.1 uncultured Caldilineaceae bacterium | reverse complement strand
GGTGGGAGTGCCTATAATCCGGAAATCTTTGGGGTCTTTGAGAGTTAAATTGGCCCCACTGGGGATAGGAACCTGGGCCGCACTCTCGGCCAACTCGCCATAAGTCAGGCGTCTGTCACTGGGTTGATGGATCACATGGCCCTTCTCGGCGGTGCAGGCGCCAGGGTCTACTCCCCATTTTTGCGCGGCGGCGGTTATCAGCATTAATCTGGCGGCTGCGCCCGCTTCACGCAGGGGTTGCCAAAAGGTGCTGATGCTGGTGCTGCCCCCGGTATACTGGTCGCCATACTCTTGACCGGCCGGGGCTTGCTCCACCCGAACGGCCGACCAATCGGCCTCAAGCTCCTCGGCCACAATCATGGCCAATGAGGTGCGCACCCCTTGCCCCATTTCTGAGCGAGGAATCGTGATGACGACCATGTTATCGGAGTCAATCCGCAAAAAAACGTTGGGCTGAAAGGAGCCACTCTGTTGGGGCGATGAGGGCGTTGAATCTTGACAGGCGGTTAAGTAAAAACCCAGCAGCAGGCTGGTCCCTACAGAACTTTTAATAAATTGACGCCGGTTCAACGTTGCTTGGGTGTTCATACTAAACCTCCTTGCGCTGCCCGGTGAATGGCGCGCCGGATGCGCAGGTATGTGCCGCACCGGCATAGATTGCCCGACATAGCAGCATCAATTTCCTCATCTGTTGGGTCAGCGTTTTGAGCCAGCAGCGCGGCGGCGCTCATGATCTGGCCGGGCTGGCAGTAGCCGCATTGGGCTACGTTTTCGGCCAGCCAGGCCTGCTGCACCGGGTGGCTGTGGTCGGCCGAGAGTCCTTCAATGGTGGTTACTTTTTGGTCTGCCACCTCTGCTAAAGGCGTTACACAGGAGCGCACCGCCTGGCCGTTGAGGTGGACTACACATGCCCCGCACAGGCCCATGCCGCAGCTATATTTAGTGCCGGTTAAGCCCAGGATATCCCGCAAAACCCATAATAAGGGCATCTCAGGGTTAACATTTACCGTAAGTTCTTTGTTATTGACCGTTAGGGTGATTTCTGTCATGGTTATTGCTCCACTAAAAACAGGTATTTCGCTTTTTCGGCCAGAATGTCTTAGCCAAACAGGTAACGGTAGGTAACCTGCATCTTAGA
>CAZDMM010001208.1:0-608 GCA_964505845.1 uncultured Caldilineaceae bacterium | reverse complement strand
TTAGACCTGGCTACCAAAGTCATAATTAAAAACGGAATACCTATGCCTGAGATTATCAGGATTACTTGAAACAATATTGGCATAGCCAAAAGCATGGGCGCCAGGTAGTAGATGCCCCTGGCCACAAAATCTCCAACCTTGGGGTGAATTAAGTACAGACCATAGGATTTACTGCCAAATTCAGATATGATTTTTGCAAAGGGTATTGTGCTGTTTTCAAAGGCTAAATAGCATAGAATAAATGCAACGGCGTAAAAACTGGTGAGTAAGGTGGTCCTTTCGCCGCCTAAATTAAAACGATAAAGGAACCAACCTTCCACACAAGAAGATATACCACAGATAACCGTAATGACAAGTAAGCTCCACTTAATGCAAGCCAGCCATTGCCGCAGTCCTTGCAGGTGAAAACCGGCCACAACCCCCAATGAGGTGTAGAATATGGTGTTGGGAAACAACTGCGGCAGCGTTATAATATTTGCCCCGAGTAAATTTATATTGAAAAAATGCAGGTAAAGTAAAATCTTTGCAATGAGCTGGATACCCGCCGAAATGAGAAGCATTAATTTCCACTGAGTTTTGGCAAACCTGACCAGGAAAGGGGCCAGTAG
>CAZDMM010001207.1:0-1756 GCA_964505845.1 uncultured Caldilineaceae bacterium | reverse complement strand
ACTCTTACTACTACTGTTGACTCCCTCCCCTACCCTGGCTCAAGACCCTACCCCTACCCCCGCTCGCCCCCCATTTGATCCCCGCTTTGGGATTGTAGATAGCTTTGTCAACACGGCCGAGGCCAATGCCGCCGGAGCGGGCTGGACCCGCGTTTTCTTTCGCTGGGATGTGGTGCAGCCCGGCGGCCCCTCCGATTGGAAACCGACCAATGTACCCGACCCGCTGCTGGAAGCCGAAATTGCCTCCGGGCGAGAAGTGGTAGCCGTTTTGATTGGCACCCCGGTCTGGGCTACCGACAGCGGTACCTCAACCGCCGTGCCACCCCTGGAATATTGGGGCGATTTTGTCCACAAGATTGCCACCCAATACCGGGGGCGCATCAAACATTGGGTCATCTGGAATCAGCCCGATGTTACCGACCCGGCCTCTCCCAACCATACCTGGGATGGCACGGTAGAAGATTATTACCGCCTGCTCAAAGAAGGGTATCAAAAAATTAAGGGGGTTGATCCAGCCATGCAGGTTCACCTGGCGGGGCTAACCTACACCTTTGACCAAGAGCGTGGCCAGCCTCAGTACCTGGCCCGCCTGCTGGATGTTATCCAGGCCGACCCGGAAGCCGCCGCCCAAAATGATTACTTTGACGTGGCCGGCTATCATTTATATTATAATCCGCGCCAAATTCTTGAAGCCCTGGCCCAGGTGCGCAGCATCCTCGACGCGCATGGCCTGGGCCAAAAACCGGTCTGGCTTAATGAAACCAATGCCCCCCCCTCGGATGATTACCTGGAACCCCTGGCCCAGGCGTCTGCCACCAGCGTAACGCTTGAGGAACAAAGCGCCTATGTTATCCAGGCTTTTGCGCTGGCTTTGGCCGGCGGCGCAGAACGAGTCGCTTTTAACAAGCTGCGCAATGACAACCCTCACCCGGAATCGGTTGAGCCGTATGGCCTGCTGCGGGCCGACAATTCGCGCCGGCCCGCCTTTGCCGCCTTTCAAACGGTGGCTAAATATTTTGCCGATACCCAAAAGGCCAGTTGGCTGCAAGAGGGTGAAATTTATATTGTTACCCTGGCCAGGGAGGCCGAAACCACCACCGTTTTGTGGAACGCCGGCCCGACCGCCGCCTTTTACCCCCTCAAAGCCATTGCCGCCCAGGCCCTTTTAGTGGATGCTCAGGGCAACCAGCAGCCCCTTACCCCTACCGACGGCGTTTATATTGTGGGTTTGCCCGGCGCCTTGTGCAGCGGCGGCCCTGCGGCCTGCTTTATTGGCGGCGCGCCTCAACTTATTGTGGAAACCGGCTCGCCAGAGCAGCGCCCACCGCTGCTGCCGCTGGTTGCCACTACCACGCCTACGCCCCCCACCCAAACTGAAGCCGGTCCCACCGATTCCGTCACCCCCACCCTGGCGGCCGTTGCCACCCCTGTTCCGCCGCCCACCCTCACCCCCACCCCGCTGCCTACGGCCGGCCTGGCCGCCCAAAGCCAGGTGGCTGCTACCGGATCGGAGCCGGCCTTGAGCGGCCAGCCAGCGCCTCTGCCTGCGCCCGGTCAGGCCGCCCCGGCCATGCTAGATGACAGCAGCCCGGCTGCCTCGGTGGAAGCTCCGCCTACCGTCGTGCCACCTGTCACCCTGACCACTATCCTGCGCCCCGAACGCCTCTTTTGGCTCTTTATCATCGGCCTGCTCGGTTTTATGATCAGCTATGGCATCCAGGTCGTCAGCTGGTATCGTCTGCGGCGCTAATTTTTT
>CAZDMM010001206.1:0-1757 GCA_964505845.1 uncultured Caldilineaceae bacterium | reverse complement strand
CCGGGGCCGGCCTCACCCGGTCTGAATTTGGTGAACGGGCAGTTGGTGTGGAGCGGCCCGTTGGCCCGGAATCAAGCCAGAGTATTGACTTATACCGCCAGCATCGCTCCTGCTCTACCGCTGGGTACCAGGGTTAGCCAGGTAAGCTGGCTCTTTTACCCGGAACATAACCTCTTGTTTGACCGGGTAGCCGAGACGCGGGTCAACTTCCCGGAGTTGAACAGTTCCGCCTTAACCGTTACCCCGGCCCAGGGAGTCGAGCCGGGGATGGTTTTAAACTATACCCTCACCATCAGAAACATCGGCCCGGTTAACTACCCGGTCGTTACTGCCACCGGCGTTTTGCCGCCGCTGCTGAATTTGGCAGGGGTTGACCCGCCCGGCCAGGGTACACTGCTCACCGGCGACAAAAGCTTTACCTGGACCACCTCGTTAGCTTCCAACCAGCAGGCTACGCTAACCTACCGGGCAGTGATCAGCTATCGAACCGGCAGCGCAGTGGTCAATACGGTTCAAATCAATGATGGATTGAATGAGCCGCTCCTGTTGACCGCTCGGAGTACCTTTAAGGTGCTGCCGCTGTATTTTCCAATACTATTTAAAAAATAAAACGCAAAGACGCCAGGGCGCAAAGTCGCAAAGAAAGAGATAAAAATCTTTTGCGTCCCTGCGTCTTTGCGCCTTAGCGTTTAAAAATTATCCAAAATGGGATACCCCGGCTCCGGCGTCCGACCTTGAATCAAATCGGTCAGGCGCCGGTGACTGTGGGTCAAACTTGTTTTGATTACCGTCTCCAGGTGAAAAAAGCGCAGGTGCGCGCGGGCCTGCTTCAGATGAGCGCGAAAGTAACGCCGCCGCTCTTCGCGCTGTTCCGGGGTAATGTGGTCGAACATATCAACCAGAGCCAGAAACTCCTCCTCCGGGGTTTCAGCCTGGGCAAAACGGCACACCCCTTGCCACATGCGGGCCAGGTCGGGCGGAGGGATGCTGGGGATAACTGGCAGCGGCTGCGCCGAGCACAACGCCTCGGTGATAGCGGCATAGTCCTCAATCCGCTGCCGCACCAGTTCATCCAGGGCCGCAAAAGCTGCTCCCGGCCCAATGTCTTTGAAGTGCAGCCAGGTTTCGCGCCGCCACAAATGTTTGGAAACCTCATCCACGCACAGGTGGCACAAATAGCCCAATACAAACGCCTGGGCTTCGGGCCAGAGCTGGGCAAAGGGCCGCACCAAAAATTCGGCCTGCCGGGTCACAAAGGCCGCCGAGCGATGAGAGGCCATCAAATCATACTCGCCGGTGCGGTCAAAAAAGTGGGTGTCGCGCTGCGTCAGCGCCGCAGATAGTTTATCCACGTCCGGGGCCACGCAGCCAAAACAAAACTGCCCGTAATGGGGCTGCCAGGGGCCGGGCAACTCCGGCCACATTTTTTCGGCAATCAGAAAGTGGGTATTAAAAGGAGCCATAAGTTGTTCCGGTGTTGAACGAGTGAACGTTATTCAAGCTGGCTGCTACTATACCTAAAGTTGAAAACTGTTCAAGTTTAGGCCAGATGAATAGGATAAGAAACCCTAATTTTGGGGGTTGCGCTCAAACTCGTTTTGGCTTATCGTTTAATCAGCAGCCCCATATCAAACAGCGCCTACCGGCTTGGCAGGCGCTGTTTTCATTTTCTGAATTTTAAGGGCTAAGTATAGCATAGCCCCGAGTCTAAGTATAGCACGGTCTGAGTCTAAGTATAGCACGGTCTGAGTCTAAGT
>CAZDMM010001205.1:0-1759 GCA_964505845.1 uncultured Caldilineaceae bacterium | reverse complement strand
AGTTTACAGACCTGGATACCGAGAGTTTAAAACTGCAACGTAACCCCGAAGTGACGGTACGCTCACGAGGGGTGATGGAAAAATGCACCTATTGCGTACAGCGTATCAGCGCCGCCCGCATCACAGCCAAAGAAGAAAACCGCCCAATTCGAGACGGTGAAGTGGTCACTGCCTGCCAGGGGGCCTGTCCCACCCAGGCGATTGTGTTTGGCAATATTAATGACCCTAACAGTCAAGTGGCTAAGTTAAAGGCGTCTTCACTCAACTACGGCTTGCTGACCGAGTTAAACACCCACCCTCGCACCACCTACCTGGCCAAGCTAAGAAACCCTAATCCTGAGTTAGGGGAGGTTTTGGGTGAAGAAAAGTAGCTTCGGCAGATCCAAAATTTTCGTTCCAGGAGCGCCAAAGTTGCGCTTTGGCCGGCAAAGCATAGCTTTGTCACTCCAGAATTTGGATTTACTGGGATTAACCGTTAAAAAGGCAAAATGGAGGATGGAGGATGGACGGGCAGCGTAGAGAAGCAAAAATCGAAAAAAGTCATACTCCCTACTCTCTACTCCCTACTTCCTACTCCATTATAGAACCGGGCCATACATACCGTTCCATCACCGATAAAATCAGCGCGATTGTGCTCACCAAAACCGCGCCCAAATCCTGGTGGGTGGGCCTGGTGGCCGGCTTTGTGCTGCTGATGACCCTGATGTATGCGGTAGCCTATTTGTTTGCGGTCGGTGTGGGGATTTGGGGCCTGAATATCCCGGTGGGATGGGGTTTTGACATCACTAACCTGGTGTGGTGGATTGGGATTGGGCACGCCGGGACCCTCATTTCGGCTATTTTGCTGCTGTTTCGCCAGGAGTGGCGCACCTCGATTAATCGCTTTGCCGAAGCCATGACCTTGTTTGCGGTGGCTTGCGCGGGGATGTTTCCTCTGATTCACGTAGGCCGCCCCTGGCTGGTTTATTGGATTTTTCCGTACCCTAACGTATATGACCTGTGGCCGCAGTTTCGCAGCCCACTGCTGTGGGATGCCGTCGCCATCGGTACATATGGGATGGTCTCTTTCATGTTCTGGTTTATCGGCCTCCTGCCCGATTTGGCAACGCTGCGGGATAAGGCCGCTAACCGCTGGGCGCGCTACTTTTTCGGCTTTTTGGCCCTGGGCTGGCGCGGCTCGGCTCGCCATTGGCATCGTTTTGAAACGGTGTACCTGCTGCTGGCGGCCCTGGCCACGCCCCTGGTGGTGTCGGTTCACTCCGTAGTCAGCCTTGACTTTGCCGTTTCGGTCATTCCCGGCTGGCATACCACTGTTTTTCCGCCTTACTTTGTGGCCGGAGCCATCTTCTCCGGTTTTGCTATGGTACTCACCCTGTTGATCCCCTTACGCAAGGTGTACCGGCTGGAAGATTTTATTACCCAGCGCCACCTGGACAACATGGGCAAGGTGATGCTGGCAACCGGCCTCATCGTAGCCTATGGCTACCTCACGGAGACCTTCACAGCCTGGTACAGCGGCGATCAATATGAGGCTTACGCTTTTTTGAACCGGTTCAGCGGCCCTTATGCCCCGGTTTACTGGTCTCTTATCTTATGTAATGTTCTTATTCCGCAGGCGTTGTGGTCTGGCCGCGTCAGGACTCACCCCCTATGGCTCTTCCTGATTGCCATCGTGGTTAACATCGGCATGTGGTTAGAGCGATTTGTCATCATTGTGGTCAGCCTGCATCGCGACTTTCTGCCGTCGTCGTGGGGGATG
>CAZDMM010001204.1:0-1763 GCA_964505845.1 uncultured Caldilineaceae bacterium | reverse complement strand
GCCCTACCGCTGAAACAAGCGGGCTGGCCGGCGCTGCAGCCCAAGTTATCCTGAGAGTTATTCAATCAGGTTCAAATTCGCATCCAGCTCGCGGTCGCGGTACTCGCGGCCTTTGTCGGGGTGAGGGTCTTTGACCAGGCCATAAATCTGGCGGCCTTCGTGCTCTTCCGGCAGATATTCGGTGATGGGTAAACCTGCTTCATTGACAAAGAGGAGGCAGTGGCAATATTTCCACTTTTTCATCTCATTGCAGGCGCAAAACCAGCGCCGGGTTTTGATCTCTTCCTGTTTGTTGGGATAAAAATTGCAGGGACAGAGCGGCCGGCCCAGAGTGTCCAGGTGGTGGGCCAGGCCCAAAATAACGCCTTCGGTCACATCGTGGTCCGGGTGAAAATAAGTCCCGCTCTTTTCGGCGTATTTTTGGGCATATTGCCACATTTTGGCCATATTTTTTGCACTGGGTTGATCCATGCCGTACCTCTAGAAGAGCGGAGGGCTGGAAGGTGGGAGAACTGGACAAACCAACAACCAGCCCTCCAATCCTCCAGCCCCCGGTCTTACTCTTTCAAATCCTCAATTTTAAGGATTACTCTCGCTTTTTAGATTTTTCAAACAGGCTAAGAGCTTCGACTTCGTTCCAGGTTTCATCCAGCTCTTTGGCGATGGCTGCGGCCACCTCGGCCGCCGTGCCTTCTCGCTCTTGCTCTTTGCCCCACTTGAACATAGAGGTGTAAGCAGCGGCGCTGGTCTGGCCCGCTCGCAAAGCGGCAGTCTCAACCGCCTGTTGAAACCGAGCCGGCAAGTTTTCACGCACCGTACCATTCACATCGGTGGCTTTAACCCCCAACGGAATATATTCCCAATAAAGAATTTGATACCTGGCCATTATTATGCTACCTTTTGCTTCGTCTTGCGGAAGGGATTGGTTTGATTGGAGTTAAACAATTGCCAAGACCAGTCATTAGACGATTGATAACAAATACCCATGCCGATTGTCAGCCTAGTTTACACGTTCCAGCCTAAAATTGCAACTCAGCCATTTTTTTTGCGCCTTTTAAGATTAGAGTTCGATTAGAAACCGCTCGTTGGCCTTGAAAAAATTTGCTTATTTGGTTACAATCCATAAATGTATGTCACTATACCACCTCACAGGGAAGGTCTTTCCACCCACTTATGGAAATAAAAAGTATCCGGGAATTGAATGAAGCGGTAGCCAAAGAAGCTCTCTTTCTACAAGATTTGTTGGCCGAGGTCAACAAGGTGATTGTGGGGCAGGAACGGTTAATTGAACGGCTGATGATTGCGCTGCTGGCCGATGGTCACATTTTGCTGGAAGGGGTGCCGGGCCTGGCTAAAACCCTGGCCATCAAAACGCTGGCTCAGGCTATCCAGGCCCAGTTTCAGCGGATTCAATTTACCCCAGATTTGCTGCCGGCCGACTTGATCGGCACCGAAATTTACAACCCTCGTACCAACGAGTTTACCTCCCATCGCGGCCCCATCTTTGCTAATTTTATCCTGGCCGACGAGATCAACCGTGCTCCCTCCAAAGTTCAAAGCGCCCTGCTGGAGGCCATGCAAGAAAGGCAGGTAACAATTGGCGATGAAACCCATCGCCTGGAAGAGCCGTTTTTGGTGCTGGCAACACAAAACCCGATCGAACAAGAGGGAACCTATCCCATGCCGGAAGCCCAGGTAGACCGGTTTAAGCTCAAAGTAGTGGTAGATTACCCCAGCCGGGCCGAGGAACGGCTGATAATGGA
>CAZDMM010001203.1:0-1763 GCA_964505845.1 uncultured Caldilineaceae bacterium | reverse complement strand
GCCGCCACAAAATCAGCATGGTCTTTCAACACTTTGGGCTGTTTCCGCACCGGCGCGTGCTGGATAATGTCGCCTATGCCCTGGAAATTCAAGGGGTAGACCGGGTGGTGCGGCGCGAACGCGCCCGGCAGGTGCTTGAACTGGTGGGACTCTCCGGCTGGGAGCGCCACTACCCCGGCGAGTTGAGCGGCGGCATGCAGCAGCGGGTCGGCATTGCCCGCGCCCTGGCCGCCGACCCGGAGATTATGCTCTTTGATGAACCGTTCAGCGCCCTCGACCCGCTCATCCGCCGTGAGATGCAAGACGAACTCATCAAGTTAGAAAAAGAGATGCGTAAAACCATCATCTTTATCACCCACGATTTCTTAGAGGCGATCAAATTGGGCCATCACATCGCCATTATGAAGGACGGTGAGATTGTGCAACAGGGCACGCCGGAAGAACTGGTGCTGAACCCGGTCAATGATTACGTGCGCGAATTTACCAAAGATGTGCCCCGCGCTAAAGTTTTAACCGCCGGGATTATCATGCAGCCCGACCAGCCGGTGGTTTTCGAAACGGACGATTTGGAGACGATCCTGTCGGTGATGCAGGTTAAACAAAGTTCTACCGCTTTTGTCAAGGGGGCTGAGGGGCACTTTTTGGGGGTGCTTTCTCTGGCTGATGTGAGCGGGGCTAAAGCCCACAAAAGTGATGTTAGCACGCTCATTAACAGCTTTCCGGTGGTTTACAGCGATACCAAGCTGGAAGATTTGATTCCCCTGGCGGCCAGTTCCGACTCCCCGGTGCCGGTGGTAGATAAAACTAACAAACTTCTCGGCGCCGTGGATCGCACCTCGGTGATGATGGCAGTGGGCGGCAGACAATAACCCTCGCCCCCGGCAAAGCGCCGGGCGTCCCGGGGACCAGGGGGCTTTGCAGAGCCAAAGGCCCCCTGGTGGCGGGTGGGGGTATGGAGGAAGATCATGGTAATTCGATGGCCTTTTCCCCGAACATACATCGAGCTACGGCGGCAGGATGCCCTGGCTCTGGCTGCGCTGGTAGTTTTTGTCCTCCTGCTGATTATCCTGCGCGCCATGCCGTTGGACCTGTCCACCTTCCCGGAATCCTGGAATCTGGGTTTGCGCCAGCCCATTGACGATTTTCAAAGCTGGGTCATTGGCAACCAGTCCACCCATCCTATATTTTTATGGTTTTTTGACCCGCTGAGCGACGTCATTGATGTTGGCATCCGCGCCATCGAGGGTTTTTTGCTGTGGCTGCCCTGGCCGGTCGTTATCACGGCCGCCTTTTTATTAGGGCAAAAGGTGGGTGGTTTGCGCCTGGCCCTGCTTTCGGCGCTGGGCCTGCTGTTTATGGGGGTAGTAGGTCTGTGGAAAGAGAGCATGCAAACCCTGGCCCTGATGGGGGTATCGGTGGTAATCGCCTTGCTGCTCGGTATTCCGCTGGGCATCATGTCGGCCCGTTACGACAAGTTTGAAGCCTTCCTGCGTCCTATCCTCGACGCCATGCAGACCATGCCGGCCTTCGTCTACCTGATCCCGGTGCTGTTGTTCTTTGGCATTGCCCGCGTGCCCGGCGTGGTGGCAACGGTGATTTATGCCCTGCCGCCGGCCATTCGCCTGACCAGCCTGGGCATTCGCCAGGTACCGGCCTCTACCATCGAGGCGGCCAGGGCCTTTGGCTCAACCAAAGGGCAGATACTCTTTAAGGTGCAGATACCGCTGGCCATGCCCGCCATCATTGTGGGCGTTAACCAGACA
>CAZDMM010001202.1:0-1763 GCA_964505845.1 uncultured Caldilineaceae bacterium | reverse complement strand
CATCCTGCGCCCCGCCGCCCACGGCCACGAGCCGTTGGGGCCTGGCCTCCACGCCGGCCATGGTCTCGATGTTGTGGCGCAGGCCGTAGGCGATGCCTTCCAGGCAACTGCGGAACAGGTGCGCCCGGCGGTGGCTGAGGGTCAGCCCCATGATGAGGCCGCGTGCGTGCGGGTCATTGATCGGGGTGCGCTCGCCGCTGAAATAGGGCAGGGTAATCAACCCGGCGCTGCCGGCGGGGATGGCGGCGGCCTGTTGGCTCAACTGCTGGTAGGCGCTGGCTCCCGTTTGACGCTCAAGCTCCAGCTCGTGCTGGCCCAACTCATCGCGGAACCAGTGGATGAGCGCCCCGGAGGTTGACATGCCCGCCGCCAGCGCCGCCTGGCCGGGGATGCAGTAGACCGAGGCCCACAAATCGGGATGCCGCCGGTAGCGGTCGAGCGCCTGGATGAGAAACATGGTCGTGCCGTACATGACCATCATATCGCCCGGATCAATCGCCCCGGCGCTGATGGCCTCGGCGGCGGCGTCGGCGGTGCCCACCGCCACCGGCACACCTGCGGGCAGGCCGGTTTCCTCCGCCGCCTGCCGGGTGATGACTCCGGCGGCCTCGGTGGACCAGGCCGTTTCCGGCAGCCATTCCAGGGGACACACCGGCTCGACCAGTTCCGGCTCCCAGCGCAGCGCCCCCACGTTGAAGAACGGGGTAAAATAGGGGGCCACGTAATTATCCACCACAAAGCGGCCGGTCAGGCGGTAAACCAGGTAGGTGGCGGCGGTGACAATCTTGCGGGTGCGCCGGTACAGCTCCGGCTCGTGCCGCTTGAACCACAACACTTTGGGGCCGACCGATTGGGAGGTCAGGAATTGGCCGGTACAGTCGTAGATGCGTTCCTGGCCCAACTGGGCGGTCAACTCCTCAATTTCGGCGGCGGCGCGGGTGTCAATGCCGTACAGAATCGAGGGGCGCAACGGACGGTACTGCTCGTCCAGGGGTAGCATGGTTGGGGCGATGGCGCTGCAGCCCACCCCGGCCAGTTGGCCTGGTTTGAGGGCGACCTGCCCCAGCAGCCCCCGCGAGAGCAGGCAAAAATCATGCCACCACACCTTATCGGCGTCATGTTCGGCCCAGCCGGGGCGGGGCATGTCAAAGCCGTGCGGCGTGCTTTGTTCGGCCAGTACCTCGCCCTCCAGCGTCACCAGCACCCCTTTTGACCCCGATGTGCCGATGTCTATGCCCATCAAAACGCGATCATCGCTCATGGTTGGTTCCTTCTCATAACTCCGCTTCATGTCATTGCGAGCCGCAGGCGAAGCAATCTCCTTCCGACGTAGGGGATTGCTTCGGTCGCAAAGCGCCCTCGCAATGACATACCTGAGCAGTTATACTTTGCGCGTGTTGAACCGTCCTGAGAAATCCCTGGAATCTGGTCTTATCGCCTCGTCGTCGGGGATTTCTCGGTGCTGCGCATCTCGAAATGACATGGAGTGAAGATTACAAATCCACCGGGCGGCCGCTCTGCGCCGACTCGGCGATGGCGGTGAGGGTACGAGTCACCAGCAGGCCGTCCTCGCCGGTGGCTACCACCGGTCGGTCAAAGACCACCGCGTCCACAAAGCGGGCGATGGCTTCCAGCACAAAGCCGTTGGGCCGGGGCGGGTCGGCGCTGACCAGGCCAAAAACGTCCGGCAGCATGGCCTTTTCCGGGCCAAATTGCTGCACGGTGCGGTGGTCGGAGGTGTTGACGTAGAGCGAGCCTGTGCT
>CAZDMM010001201.1:0-1764 GCA_964505845.1 uncultured Caldilineaceae bacterium | reverse complement strand
CCCCGTTTTATTTAATGTAATTGAACATTTGGCCCGGTTTTTACCCGGAAGTGTTTAGTTAAACTTGACAAGTGCTGCGAATTGGATAAAATGCGTTTAACTAGACTTAAGTCTGATCTGCACTCAAACTCCCAAAATTCAATTTCCAATCACATATCCAATCACGGGGTCGTGCCTTTGGCGGTTAACTTGGCTCAAGAGGTTAGATTAATGGAGGTGTGGCAATGCTCTTCAAAGGTCTTCACCATGTTGGCGTCATCGTCAAGGATTTGGAAAAGTCGGTAGACTTTTATCACAACGTACTGGGTTTGGAATTCTCCAACGAGCCGTCGCCGGTATTCAGTGGCGAAGGGCTGGATAAAGGCGTTGGCATCAAAGGGGCCAGCCTGCGCCAGGTTAGCCTGAGGCTGGGCGATACCACTGTTGAACTGCTACAATACCTCACCCCAGAATGGCCCATTTCTACCCCTGTACCCCAGTATGTTACCGGCGCTTCTCACCTGGCGTTCCGGGTGGATGATATTTATGCTGCCAAGCAAGCCCTGGAAGCCAAAGGCGTCAAATTCTTCAGCGATGTTAACGTGGTAGATGACGGCGTTCTGGCCGGCTGGCGCTGGGTTTATTTTGCCGACCCCGACGGCTACAACCTGGAGTTGGTGCAGGTGGCCTACTATAACGCCGAAGAGCGAGCCGCCGGGATTGCGGCATATAAGAAATCACGAGGCTGGGGATGAAAAGGTAATTAGTGATTGGTAATTACCAATTACCAATTACCACTCTCTGCTCTTTTTTAGGGGGAAAAGGACAATGGCTAACTTAGGTTTTATCGGCCTGGGGGCGATGGGCGGGCGCATGGTCAAACGCCTGCTCGACGCCGGGCATACAGTCACAGGTTACAATCGTACCAAGAGCAAAGCGCAGTGGCTGCTGGAACTGGGCATGGGCTGGGCCGACTCGCCCCGCGCCGTAGCGCAAGCAGCCGACGTGACCTTTAGCATGGTCATGCACGACGCCGCTTTGCAAGCCATCACCGGCGGGCCGGAGGGGGTGTTGGCCGGGTTGGGGCCGGGCAAAATCTATATAGACATGAGCACGGTCAACCCTAACCTGGTGCAAAACCTGGCGGCGCAGGCGGCGGAAAAAGGGGCGCACATGCTCGACGCGCCGGTTTCGGGTAGCATCCTCACCCTGGAACAGGGCAACCTGGCGATTATGGTTGGCGGCGACCCGGCCGTGTGCGAGCAGGTCAAACCCATTCTGCAAGACATCGGGCCAAGAGTCACCTACATGGGTGAGAGCGGCAGGGCTTCGTTGATGAAATTAGCCGTCAATTTAGCCCTGTCGGTGCAGTTATTAGCCATGTTCGAAGGGGTGCTGCTGGCCGAAAAGGGCGGCATTCCCCGCGCTACGGCTATCGAGGCCATGTTAAGTGGGGCGGCGGCCTCGCCGCACATGAAGTATCGCGGCCCGTTTGCGCTGCAACTGCCTGCCGAAGCCTGGTTTGACGTGGAGATGATGCTCAAAGATTTGCGGCTGGCCCTGGAGATGGGCCGCAGCCTGGATGTCCCCCTGCCCACCACCGCCATCAACCATGAACTGCTCAACGCCGCCCGCGCCATGGGCTGGGGCAAAGAGGATTTTGCGGTGGTGTTTAAGGTGTTGGCAAAATTAGCAGGAGTAAGTAGTAGGGAGTAGGGAGCATAGGGGGGAATTTTCTTTACCCTTACTCTCTACTACTTACTTCCTACTCCCCGTCATAAAGAT
>CAZDMM010001200.1:0-1788 GCA_964505845.1 uncultured Caldilineaceae bacterium | reverse complement strand
CATTAGCTTTACCGATTATCGCTATCTGAGTCCTGATCCGGCTAACTTCGTCGGGCTAAAGAATTTTGCCGATGCTATCGCCGACCCCGTTTTTTTGCAGGGATTATGGCGCGCCTTGATTTTTACGGCTATCTTTTTGCCCGGCGTTATTTTTATTCCTCTCTTTGTGGCTATCCTGGTGGATCGGGTGCAAACTCCCTGGCTGGCTACGCTGTACCGGGTGATTCTGCTCATCCCCGCCGTCATTCCCGGCCCCATGATTTTTGTGTTGTGGCGTTGGCTGTACGATTTTGAAGTGGGGCCAATCAATGTCATCCTGATTAACTATCTGCATTTGTTTGATTTTCGGAATGCCCCCCAGTGGGTGGGCGATTCGCCCCTCTCTTTGCCGGCCATTGCCTTTATGGAATGGTGGTGGGGGCTGGGCTACCATACCATGTTCTTTCTGGCCGGTCTGGCCGCCATTCCCAAAGAATTGTTTGAAGCGGCTCGCGTGGATGGCACCAACGAGTGGCAGATGTTCTGGCATGTCACCCTGCCACGCCTGCGCCCCGTCTTTTTGATTTTGGTGGTGCTGCGTTTTGGTTCGGCTATGGCTGTAATTGATGAGTACCTCATCATGGGCGGCCTGAACCGGGCCATGCCCACCTACACCTGGACCGTCTACATGTGGCACCTGGCCTTTCAGTTGGGCGACTGGCCGCAAGGCTATGCAGCGGCCATCGGCTGGATTGGCGCTGCCGCCATGCTGGTGGTGGTGGCCGGTCTGTTTTATGTTTTTAGAAATCAAGATTAGGAATGAAAATTCACCCTCACCCTAGCCCTCTCCCCCAGGGGGACGAGACTCTTGGGATACTCCCCTCTCCCCCAGGGAGACGAGACTTTTGGGATACTCCCCTCTCCCCCAGGGAGAGGGGTAGGGGGTGAGGGACATTTACGAAGGAGGGTCTGCCATGGAATTAGCCCGATCAATTGACACAGTTCAGCCGTCGGTTGTCACCTCAACCGCCCCCCATAAACGCCGGATTCGCTTGGGTACAATTCTGATGCATGCCGTCATCATCTTCTTTTGTTTGATTATTATTTTGCCTATTGCCTGGGTGCTGTTGATGTCCATCAAATCTATCCCCGACGCCTATACCGGGCAGTTGTGGCCCAGCCAATTTGACTTTTCTCACTACCGTTATGTGTTTGAGCATATCCCGACCATTTTGCGCAATTTTGCCAACAGCATCATCGTCACCTTCTCCACGGTTGTGATTACCAGTTTTTGCGCCCTGCTGGCCGGTTATGCCCTGGTGCATCTTAGACTGCCGGGGGCGGTATTGGTGGTCAGCTTGCTGGTAGGCACCCTCTTTTTCCCCACTCGCCTGGTGTCGTTGATTGGTATCTTTCAGATTCAAACAGCGGTAGGTTTGCATAATACCCTGCCCGGACTGATTTTGCCCTATGTCACCCTCAATTTAGCCATTAGCATTTTGACCATGCGCAGCATCTTTGAGCAAATTTCGGGTGAAATTGTGGATGCCGCCCGCATTGATGGCGCCAGCTCCTGGCGTATTCTGTGGGAGATTATGCTGCCGCTGGTGGCAAATGGATTGGTGGTACTGGTGATTGTTAACTTTGTGACCGCCTGGGGCGAATATTTGCTGGCGGTGACGCTGACCAATGATCAGGAAGTACGCACCCTGCCCGTTGTCCTGGCGACCACCTTTGGGGGCTTGGGGTATTGGGCGGGGCCGCGCATCGCCGCGGTTTACTTTTTGGCCATCCTGCCCGGCCTGATCG
>CAZDMM010001199.1:0-1792 GCA_964505845.1 uncultured Caldilineaceae bacterium | reverse complement strand
GAGGAGTAGCCAATCAATCCTGAAGTGCCGGTCACTTGTTCTTAACATGAGCCGACAAGGTTTTATCCCGGCCGGTGAAAAGGGTTAATTTTGCCAGAGGGGGCCGTTGAACTTATTTGCAGCAGCTTGTGCCGTAGGCTTCGCTGGCGGCTACGGTAAACTCAAAGGCTTTGTTACCGCTGCCATCGGTGATGTAGTAGCCGGCGCTGGCCGAGTGAGCCTGCCAGGTATAGGTTCCCGGCTCAATGACAATCGTGACCAGGTTGTATTCCTGGCCCGGCTTGTTGGGTGGAACCTCCAAAAAATAGGGGCCGATGTCCACGTTCCACTGCTCGCCGCTATAATTGGCAAAGTAGAACAAAGCTTTGCCGGGCGGAATATCAAATTGGGGGCCGGGTTTGGCAGCGGCCATCTCTCGTAATTTTTGAAGATCGGCCTCAACCTCGGCCTTATCTTTGGCGTTGGGGGTTAACTGCAAATATTTCTCCAAAGCTCATGATGGATTTCAAGGAATTCAGATATTGCCACCAATAGCCCGACGCTGAAGCATCGGGCACGCAAGCGAGGGCAAAGGACGCTAAAGCGCCCTAAAAAAGCCAAGTTTAGCTCAATTGGGCTTCGCTCTCTCAGCACGACGGCTTTAGCCTCGTGCTCCTGACGATAGCTCCTTGAAACACATATTGAGCCATAAATTATTTGGTTGAGTTCGGCTCAGGCTCCAGTTCTGCTAACTTCTCTTTAGCCAGGGCAATCAAGTCGGCCAACTGCGGGTTGGGCTGGGCCACGTCCCGGACACGCTCCAGGCCCTGTTTGAGCCACTCCCGCGCCTGTTCTTCATCACCCAGGGCGGCGTAGGTGAGGCCGCCGCCCAAAAAGGCCGAAGGGTAATGAAGCCCCTGGTTAAAGAGGTAGTGGAACAGGCCGCCAGCCAGCCCAGGCTTAAGCCCAGGAGCAGCCACAGGGGCGGTTTGAGTATGTGAACCCTCCTCATGGATGGAACCCGCTTTTATCTTAACACACCCAGGGTTGAAATCGGTTTGAGGGTTGTGAAGAAAAGAACGAATTGGCACATTTGTTCAGTGAGAGAGCAGAATTGGCAGAATTGAAGAATTTTTATTCTATCATTCTGCCGATTCTGCTCTGACCGCCTTACAGAAACTAAAACGGAATAAAATTTAATGTTCTCAGTGATTCTTGACCACCACCGGCAAATAAACCGGATGATCGGGGCCGGCGGCCGGCAGCAGCGACACAGCGGCCTGCGCTACTGTGGTAATGACCGGCCCGACAGGCGGCGTGCCGCTGACCACCACCGTATTGGTCAGCGGGCCGGGCAAATCGGCGGCGCTGATGGTGTAGGTCAGGGTTCCGCTGGCGCTCTGGCTCGGAGCCAGAGTCGTTGGGCTGAGGCTGACCGGGCCGAGTTTGTCATCATTGGCGTTGAGGTTGGTCAGGGTGACATCGCCAGTGTTGGTAACGCGGTAGGTGTAGGTGATGGGCTGCGACAAGTGGCAGCAGGATACGTCTTATCATCTCAAAAACTCCCTCGTTTATTCGGAGAGCCTTGCCTAATTCAAGATTAGCGCTCAAAGGTGTCAACGAATTGCTCCGCACAACGAATAAACGAATAGGAGCCTTGCCATTCGTTTATTCGTTTTTCATTCGTTGACAGGGGTGGGTACAACCAACTATACGAGGCTCCCTTATTCGTGACAACTGGCACAACCATTGTACCATACCTAATGCAAAATCAAGGGACTTTTTCGGATTAGCCCTCACCCCGTCGCTGCGC
>CAZDMM010001198.1:0-1798 GCA_964505845.1 uncultured Caldilineaceae bacterium | reverse complement strand
GGGCCGCCGCCGCCGCCGCCCAGATATTGACCCCGTTGTTGAACAGCCAACCCATGAACGAGGCGGACATGCCCAAATTAGAAGCTACCGACAGGTCAATATTGCCGGTGATGATGATAAAAGCCATCGGCAGCATCATCAAGCCCATCTCCATAAAATCGGAGGCGGTGCGAAAGAGATTATCTACCTGCAAAAAATAGGGCGAGAGGCTGCTGTTAACGATGGTGACAATCACAATGAGCGCCACCAGCAGCCACTCCCAGCGCAGAAAAGAGGAGACGAGGGAATGGGGAGGCGAGGCTTCGAGTCCTCGTACCATCGCTTCCTCGCTACGCCGGGTCACATTCGACTCAGTTGAGGTACTCATGTCGCTTTCCTCATAATCAAAGTGCGCTGCAAACGGCGCATGATAAAGGAGTCAACCACCACGGCGGTAAGAATCAGCAAGCCCTGCACCGCCAACTGCCAAAAGGGAGAAATGCGGGCCAGCTTGAGGGCGTTGTCAATCACCCCCAACAAAAATGCGCCCAGCAGCACCCCCGGCACGGTGCCGCTGCCGCCAAAAATGTTGACTCCCCCCACCACCGAAGCCGCCACCGTTTGCAGCTCAAACCCCAGGGCGGTATTGGTTTGGGCCGATTCCACCCGCGAGGCCCACAGCACCCCGGCCAGCCCGCACAGCAGCCCCGACAGCAGATAGACCATAAAAATGACCCGCTGCACCCGAATTCCGGCCACCTCAGCCGCCTGCGGATTGCTGCCGACGGCGTAAATATCGCGGCCGGGGCGGGTGAAGTTGAGAAAATAGTAAATGATGACGCCCACCACCAGTGCGATCACTACCAGGTTGGGCAGGCCCAGCGGCGTGCCCTTGGCCAGCAGCTTAAAGCTGTGGGACATCTCGTGGGCATTGATATAAGTTCCCTGGCTGTAGAGAAAAACCGCCCCACGATAAATACTCAGCGTGCCCAGGGTGGCGATAATCGGCGGGACGCCCCCGGCGGTAACGAGCACCCCGTTGACGCTGCCCAGGGCCGCGCCCAGGGCCATGCCCAACAGCACCGCCGCCAGCGGTGAAAACTCCGGGTTGGCCTTGACCACAAAAGCCACCATCATCGCCACCAGCCCAATCATAGAGCTAACCGAGAGGTCAATCCCCCGCGTGATGATGACCATCGTTTGGGCCAGGGCCACAATCATCAAAATCCCGATGGTGAGCAGAATATCCCGGAAATTCTCAAAGCTCAAAAAGGCCGACCCGCTGCGCAGGCTCATCAAGATAATCAGCGCCAGGATGAAAACGACCAGGCCGGTCTCCCGCGACGAGGCCAGGGTCAGCAGGATATTTTGTTTGGGGGGGGCAATTGCTTTGGTTGTCAATGTGAATTCCTCATTTCATTATCCAGCCGCAGCCCGGCGATAAACGCATCCACCGTTTCTACATACTCTTCCGGCGGCTCGGCTAAGATGTGGGCCAAATCGACCAGAATCACGTCACGGTTTGGGCCGATTTCATCCACCTTTTGGCCGATTGTTTTTAGCAAGCTCGCATATTGCTCCATCTCGGCCCTGGAAAGCGGGGCCGGGTTGTGGCCTTCCAGATAAAATTCGGCCTCAAAGCTCAACAGCCGCTCCAGCAGAGGGAACAGCTTGCGGGTGGTATAGGTGGGCGGGTGGTGGTACAAATTTTGATACCAGCAGTCGCTCAAAAAGAGCACCTTCTCCTCCGGCACGTAGACGATGCTGGAGTCGGCGGAGTGGTCGCCGCCGGCGTGGATGATGTGGGCGGTGAGGTCGC
>CAZDMM010001197.1:0-1799 GCA_964505845.1 uncultured Caldilineaceae bacterium | reverse complement strand
TAAACATGCCTCATCTTAGACCCCCTTAGTTTGTTGTAAGAATAAACTAAGGGCCATTATAATTCTTGCCGCTCTTTTTGGAAAGATATTTGGGTTAAAGTTGTTAAACCTCTAATTAGTTTGTTGATACAACAAACTAATATCATTATATCACAAGATTTGCGATTGTCAAGCTGATTTATGCCGATTTTGGCAAGTTTTAAGGTTTGATTAGTTTTCTTGTTAGACTTTGTGTGCCTTACCTATCAGACTCAAAGGCATGCCCAACAATTTGCGATGGAGAAAAATTACAAAAGCATGCCCAACAATTCTGAGAGTGACTTTGAAGGGGCTTAGCAGTTCCGTGGTTCTACTTGGTTCCGGCTTGTCCGGGTTAGAGCCATGTCATGGAATAGCCTGGGGCACAGAACAGGTTATGAGGGGAGCGGTAGCTGAGAGCATCATAACAATTTGGTAGAAGCCGGTAAGCTCCTAGCTATGGGGTGGGCGAGGATAGATAGGTCATCGTCTTATGTCAAAAGATTTTGAAGCCGGTTTATCTAAAAACTCAACTCACTTTCTCAGGCGGTTAGCCGGGCCAACCGTACCGGTTTTGCGGTTAGCGCCGTTTGCGCAGTTGATCCAGGGTAATAGCCACAATAATGACCAGCCCAATCGCCGCTGGCTGCCAGTAGGGATCGAAGCCGAGCAGGACCAGGCCGTTGCGCAGCACTTGCATAATGGCCGCGCCGATGAGGACACCCAGAATGGTACCTTCGCCCCCGGCCAGGCTGGTCCCACCGATGACGGCGGCGGCAATGACATCCAGCTCATAACCCAGCGCCGCCGTAGGTGCAGCCACCCCCAGCCGAGCCGTCATCAGCAGGCCGCCCAGGGCAGTCAGCAGGCCACACAGGGTATAAACCAATATTTTGATGCGGCCGGTGTTGATGCCGGAGAGTCCCGCTGCCTGCTCATTGCCACCCAGGGCATAGATGCGGTAGCCCCAAACGGTGCGGGTGAGAAACAGCGACATGATAATAGCCAAAATAAACATCAAAATCACCGGCAGCGGCACGCCAAAACCGAACACTTGCAGGTCATACTGCCCCAGAAAATTAAAATCTTTGGGCAGGCCGCGCACCGGCTGGCCCTTAGCCACCCCGTAGCAGATACCGCGAGCAATACTCATCAGGCCCAAAGTGGCAATAAAGGGGGGCAGCTTGGCTTTGCTGATGAGCAAGCCGTTCAGCAGGCCGATCACCACCCCGTTCAGCAGTCCCAGCAGGACGCCCGGCACCACCGGCAGCCCCCAGGAGGTCAACGCCAGGGCGGTGACCATGCCGGCCAGGGCCATGGTCGAGCCGACCGAAAGGTCAATCCCGGCGGTGATGATGACCAGAATCTCTCCAAAGGCGCTGATGGCAATCCAGGAAAAGGCCCGCAGCACATTGAACAGGTTGCGGTTGATGTCTAAAAATTTGCCCTCGGTTTGCCAGGCCAAAAAAGCGCCCATCAATAGTAAAATCAAAAAAATACCGATTTCCTGGGCCTGCAAGATGCGGCGCAAGCGAGTTTCGCCGGTTGGTGCGCCTTCACGGCTGATAGTGGCTGGTTTTGTAGTAGAAGACATTGACACTCCTTCGTAAATACCCCCTCCCCAACTCCTCCCCCGCAACGGGGAAGGGGCCAGGGAAGGGGGTTAGATTTTCATTTAGAAATCAAACCGGCTCTGGCACATGGCCGCTGGCGTAAGCCATAATCCGTTCTTGAGTGGCCTCAGCCCGGTCCAAAATACCAGACACCCGGCCTTCGCACAT
>CAZDMM010001196.1:0-1807 GCA_964505845.1 uncultured Caldilineaceae bacterium | reverse complement strand
AGAGTAAGCTACCAGCCAATCTTCCATCAGTTTAACAGCAGGATCACGAATCCATTGGCCATCGCCGGTGGCTAAAAGTTCAATGCCCGGAGCGGCAGCTAGAGCTTCTTTCATCCCTTTTTGACGGTCAATAGCCGGTGATGAACCAATCAGCCCTGTAATCTCCAGCACTTTACCCTTGCCGTTGAGCTGTTTGACCATCACATCGCCCACCGCTTTGGCCATAGTGATGTTACTCTGTCCAATAAACAGCGATTTCTCGGAAGGGATATCCCGATCCAACAGAATGAGCGGTTTGCCCGCTTGCATCACTTTGGTACCGGCCGGAACCAACCCCGCCGACTCCACCGGACTCATGACAATCGCATCCACCCCTTGGGCCAGCAAATCATCCACATCATTATTTTGTTTTTGGATGTCTACGTTGCCATCTGTTACCACCATTGTTACATTGGGATGGCGGGCTACCTCGGCCTGGGCGCTTTTGATCATCTCAACACGCCAGGGGTGATTAAAACCGGTCTGCGAGAAACCAATTTTGATGGGTTTTTCACCAATAGGGCCGGCATCCAGGGGAAGTTGATCTCGAAACGGCAAGACTTTGTCGTAAAAAGCTAACAACTCATCTTTAGTCATATTGCTGACGGGCATCTTTTCACTTGCCGTCGCCGCAGCGGGAGTGCTGGCAGCGGGCTGGGCCGTTGGAGCAGGGGCCTGGCTGCAAGCGGCCAAAACCGTGCTGACGGCCCCAGAAAAGGCCAGAGCCGTTCCCAGACTGCCGACTCTTCTTAAAAAATCGCGCCGTGAAATTTTACCTTTTAAGAAGTCATTAGCCGCCCGGTCAAATTCGCGGCAATCATGCTCAAGATTAAACTGAGTCATACTTTCCTCCCTTATTCTACCTAAAAATTTAATGATGAACAATAAGGCTTGGTTAACAGGCTTCAGAGAATTATTTGATAGTCCCTCACCCCCTTTTACCGCTTTATCCTTTTTGTGGGCGGAATAACTCAACCCGGTAGCGATAACGATCGGCGCGATAAACCAGCTTGACAAATTCGATGGGAATGTTGGCGGTGCTGAAGGTGATGCGGGTAATAATCATGATGATATCGCCGGGTTTAATGCCTAGTAACTCTGCTTCACTGGGGCGGGCGGTGGAGGCATCCACATATTCCTCCGCGTGTACCAATGAGACATCCAGTCCCCTTTCCAAAAGATTATAAAGGGAGGAGATATTAAGCACTTCAGGGGTGAAAAGACGAGGATTACGGCGGTAGAGATTTTCAGGCAGAAAGCTATCTTGAATGGCCATCGGCAGACCGTCGGCCAGCATTAAGCGGTGAATGTGCAAAGTTTTCTCCTGCTCACCCAAGCTTAAAGCTAAACGCACTTTGGCCGGTGGTTCAATAAGTTCTAGGTGGGTGTATTGATAAGAAGGTTCCAGGCCCTGGGCGCGCATATTCTCGCTAAAACTGGTCAGCGCGGTCAGGGGGGCAACTTTGGGCTGCGTCACAAATGTGCCTTTGCCTGGCACGCGCACCACCTTTTCTTCTAAGGTCAATTCTTGTAGGGCTTGCCGTACCGTAATCCGGCTAACCCCCAATTGCTCCTGTAAATCTTTCTCTGACGGTAGACACTGACCTGGTTTTAGACGACCGTCTGAGAGCATGCTGTTGATATGCTGTTTGATTTGCTGGTAAAGAGGGACACGATCCGCCCGGTTTATTTTCATAAAGCCGCATCCCCATCTAACAAAGAGTATATAATATGTTATAACCTATTATACTGTTAATGAGGAAACATT
>CAZDMM010001195.1:0-1809 GCA_964505845.1 uncultured Caldilineaceae bacterium | reverse complement strand
TTATTCGGGCCATCGAAACGATAAGCCGGGGCGATGCTCTGCTAGACCCCAGCGTTACCGGGCAGGTGCTGGCTAAACTGCGCGACTCCACCCGCTCTGAAGCTTTTGTTGATCTATCGGAACGAGAGTTGAAAGTTCTGGCCTTGATTGCCCAGGGTAAAACTAACCGTGAAATCGCCTCAATCCTTTATCTGGGTGAAGGGACCGTGCGCAATTACGTCAGCAATATCCTGGACAAATTGGGCCTCTCCAATCGGGCCGAAGCCACTGCTTATGCGGTCCGCCATAACCTTGAAGACTTTCTAAAATCCATTGATTAAGCCCCTCCCCCCAAAATCATCCCCTCAATTACCATCCACCGCCCTCCAATCAGGGCGGTTTTAACTTTAAACAAAGAGATGACGATTGTCGCCTAATCCTATGACATGTGGCACTATCTCTTTGGGATATTTCCGAATATGCTTGATATTAAGAACGCAGTCCTTGCCCTTGATATTAGCCCTAAATTATAACCACACCTAATTCCAAAATATAGTTAAGTGAGGAGTCTCATGCTGGAGTTTGAGGCGCTCCACATTCCGGCGCTTACCCCGGAAATTGCCAGCAACTTAGAAAATTCTCTGCGTCTTTTGCCGGGGGTTGAGAACTATCGAATCAATGTGGAGACTCGGCAGGTTCAGGTGGTATTTGATGAACAACGGCTGGGGTTTGTCAATCTGATTCAAGTTATGAGTGTGGCAGGCTGCCCATTGCGCAGTATTAATGCTGCGCTGCTTAAAGATTTAACCAGAAAGTAAACCGAAAGGAGGCTGGTATGTATTCAAAAATTTTAGTTCCACTGGATGGTTCGGCTTTGTCGGAATTGGCGCTGCCTCATGCCCAAGCTCTGGCTCAACATTTTAACAGCGAACTCATCTTGATCCGGGTATGCCAGCCCATTGCGATGCCTCTGGAAGTTTACCCTACGCTGGCCGGCGTTAGCTATGATTATACGGTAGAATTACAGGCCCAGGTAGAAAAAGAAACTCAAGATTATCTACTGGCTCTGCAGAAGAAAGTGCAGCAAGATAACGTTAAGTGCAGATATATTGGCGCGGAAGGGTTTGTACCAGATGTGATCTTAGAAGTGGCTGAAAAAGAAAAGGTGGATTTGATTGTGATGAGCACGCATGGCCGCTCTGGTATAAGTCGTTGGGTCTATGGCAGCGTGGCGGCCAAAGTGTTACAGGCGGCTCACTGCCCGGTATTTTTAGTGCGAGCCAAACACGCCTGATTGAAATAGTGGATAAATCAAAAGAGACGGCCCTTTTGTGGCCGTCTCTTTTGATTTAGAAGACCGGTTTGTGGCTAACCGGTCACCAGAGTAGCAATAAAGTGTGACCCATAGATAAAGACTGCCATGACCACAGAAGCAGCCACGGCAGCCAGAACCAACAAACCCAGGGTGGGACTGCTAGCCCCAATATCACATAAACATTCGGTTGAGCCGACCAGGGTATAGTTGAGTGATTGGGAGGAAATGGTTTGACCAGGCCGCCTGACAAAGCTGCCGGGTTCGCCTACAAAAAAACCCGACATGAAGAAAACCAGAACTAATAAAGCAATTGAAAGAGCAACGCGCTTCACAGCACCTCGATTATGCAGTTAATTATGTCAATATAAAACTCAATAACTGCATTATAAAAGGGCTGTAGCAATATGTCAAGTTCAAAGGTGAGGGCATATTCAAAGTCATTGGGCAAACCTTCCCGGAAGCTCCAAATAAGCTTTGTCTCAAAATTGGTGGGGGTTTGGACCAATTCTTGGCTT
>CAZDMM010001194.1:0-1810 GCA_964505845.1 uncultured Caldilineaceae bacterium | reverse complement strand
CGGGTCATCATGCAAGGTGAAGCTTTCCAGTTTTAGCTCTTCCAGGCAGCGGTCGCCGAATTTATGGAGGTAATCGCGGTACCTGGCTTCAAACTCAGGCATGTGGCGCATGGCGTCGAAAATTTGCTCCAACGAGCCTTCGCTCAAGGCTGCAACCAGGTGAGGCTGCCGGGCGGCAAGCTGAGCCATTTCCCGCAGGCGCACTACCGGCTCGGTGCTGATCAGCCCTCCCTGACTGCTGAGCAAGTCATTTTGCAGCGTCCCGTTGTGGTCGCCGCACCACTTTTCCGCCAGCCGGCGCAGCAGGCCGTAAAAAATCATGGCAAAAAAGTCGTTGACCAGGGGAGCATCCCAGCGAGTCAGCAGTTGCCGTTCCAGGGAGCGATAGTAGGCCGCCAACTCGTCGGCTCGCAGTTGGGCCAGGTCTGGTCGCTCAACGTCGAGCGCCTGGGTCAGCCGGGCATAAAACCGGGCAATGCGGCGGGGCAGCCAGAAATAGTTAGCCATGAGGCCGGCCACGGTCCGCAGCAGATGCAGGCCATCCCACAGCCGGGCGCTCCAGGCGGCGGGCGGTGAGGCGGCCAGCAGCTCGTCGGGCAGGCGCTCTTTCACCCCCATCATCTGTTCCATAAAACGGCGATTGACGGTGTAACCGGGCAGCAGGGCCAGCAGGCGATACCAGTTCAGCAGGTTGTAGTAAATGCGGCCCCGGATCAAGCCCAGCATGCGGGGGAATATGTCACTATGGGCTGCAATGGTAGCCGGGAGAACGCCCATCATGCGGCAGAATTGGCGGTAGACCTCCTCATAGGCGCGGCGGGCAAAAGAGAAAGTTAAGGGCGTGGTGATGCCGGGGTAGCTCTCGGCGATGTTGCTGTTATCCCACAGATTCAGGCAGCCGTCCGGGTCGGGCAGGTGAGCCAGGGAGGTGATGGGGCGGGATTGCAGCAGGTAGATTTGCTGGCCTTCTAGCGCCCACTCGATGTCCTGGGGCCGGCCAAAAAAACGCTCTGCTTGCCGGGCCAGTTGGGCCACTGTCTGTACCTGGGGGTCGCTCAGGGCCGGTTGGTTAGCCTGAGCTTTGGGCACAGGAAATGCCACAACGGTGTCAGCCAGGAGGTTTGGGATATGGCCGGCGGCCGGCGGCCGCCCGTTCGCGCAGCGGTGGGCAATCTGTTTGGCGACAATGGTTCGGGTGATAATCCGGCCCTGCCGGTCTATGTGATAGGTATCGGCGCTGGCTTCACCCGAAACCAGGGCAGAACCAAGACCGTACAAAGCGCCAACTACGGCCACCCCGCGCCGCCCGCTGACCGGGTCGGCGCTGAAAGCAACGCCCGACGCCTCGGCTTTGACCATGCGTTGGATGAGAACGGCGGGCGGCTGGGGAACCAGGCTAAGCCCGTGCTCGCGGCGATAAGCCAGGACGCGCTCACTAAACCCGGAGCGCCAGACGGCAACGACCCTATTGGCCACTTGCACCGGAGACACACCTAGAAAGCTGTCGAGTTGTCCGGCAAAGGAGTGCCGGGTTCCATCCTCGTCAAGGGCCGAGGAGCGCACCGCCACCGGCTCACCGTGGGGGCATAGTTCGGCCAAAGCATGCTCCAGTTCGGTTTGGACGGCCGGGCTAAACTCAAGCTCCTGCAGCAGGGTGAGCAGTCCGGCGCTGCCGGTGGAGGCAGCCAGGGCCTGGCGCTGGCGGCGGCTCAGGCTGGCATAAAAAGCCTCCGGCGTCAGCGCAAACCAGGCCGGAATCGGCAGGTTGGCCCGGTGCAAGGCAGCCAGCGCGCCGGCCTTACCGCCGAGT
>CAZDMM010001193.1:0-1830 GCA_964505845.1 uncultured Caldilineaceae bacterium | reverse complement strand
TTATGTAACAGGTATCAGGTGTTAAGTAACAAGTATCAGTTGACACACCTCACGCCTCACGTCTCATGCCTCACGTGTTACGTTTTACGCTTTACGCTTTACCCTTCATCCTCATCCTGGCCACCGTTCCCGGCGTTTTTTCAGCCTACTTCCGGCAGTGGCCCCAACTGCCAGTGACCCAAGATATCTTTGATTACCGGGCCATCGCCATCCGAGACGCGATCATGGCCCACGCCGACGACGCTGCGCCCATCTACCTGCCTTTAAGCCGTTATAATGACGCGCCGCTGCTTTACTATCTGAGCGACCTGTACCAACGGCAGGCAGCCTTATCCGCCCCGCTGGCCGAGCGGGCGTTGGTCAACTCGCCGGAAAAAAATGACCGGGAGGCGGTGTGGGTTCGGCTGCAAAATCATACCGCCACCATTCTGCCGCCTTTGTCTGCCACAGGCCGGCAGCTTATACAGTCCGCCTTGAGCGGCCCCGGCGCCACTCCTATCCGCACCCTCAGCGGCAAAACGGCGGCCCGGTTGGCCCCGCTGCCCACAGACCCGGCTCAATTTGGGCAGCCGCCCGAGCGATTGCTCAAGGCTACCTTCGGGCCGGCGCAACTGGTCGGGGCCACCTACCCTGCCGTCATCACCGCCGCAGAGGGCGGGTTTCCGGCGACGCTGTACTGGCAGGCTGTCAGCCAGATGAGCGACGAGTACGAGGTGGTGCTGCAACTGGTGGATGACAGCCGCCGGGTGTGGGGCGATGGCGCCGCCCGGCCCAACGATTGGGTTTACCCCACCACCTTTTGGCGGCCCGGCCTGGATACTGTTGCCGCGCAGCAGCAAATCACCTTTACCGGCGACCCGCCGCCGCCCGGCCGCTACTGGCTGGCCGTGTCGCTTTATAACCCGGCCGCCGGCCAACGCCTGCCTCTCACAGGCACGCCGGGCGACTCGCCCGATACTTTTTTGCTGGGGCCGCTGAAGGTTCCCCTGCCTGTCCCGCCCAACCTTCCCCTGCCAGAGGTGGAAATCACCTTTGGCGGCCTGGTCAAACTGCTCAATTTTGGCGTCGCTACCCCCACCCTGGCGGCGGGCGAGTCTATCCAGGTGGAGCTGCTGTGGCAAACCATCCAGACGCCGCCGCTGGATTTCACCGTCTTTGTCCACCTGCTAGATGGCAGCAGCAAGCTGGTGGCCGGCCACGATGCTCAGCCACTCAACAACAGTTACCCTACCACCCTCTGGTCGCCGGGTGAACGTATCCTTGACCACCACACTCTGCCCACCCCGGCCAACCTGCCGCCCGGCCAATACCGCCTGAGCATCGGTCTGTATCACCAGCCCGGCGGAGAGCGGCTGCCTATCCAGGTGGCCGGGGCCCAACCCGACTCACAAGGTGAACTTATCCTCGATACCCCGATCACCGTGCTAAAAGGTCAATAATTCCCGGTCACCGACCTGCTGTTTATTGACTTCTCGACGGCATGTTCAAAGTCACACCTTCCCGGAAGCTACACGCTGTTTTATTTAGAGCTTCCGGGAAGGTTTGTCCAATAAATTGGAACATGCCCTGCTGGCTTCTTAAGAATAATTGACCGCAACTGCAAGTCGAGATATACTATTAAAGGTCAACCACTGGATAAACTAGAAATCTGTGTTACAAGAAGAGGAATTTAATTTCGTTGACATGCGAAAAATAGCGATTGTGGGCTTCAAAGGGGGGATTGGTAAAACCACCACATGCGTCAACCTGGGCGCGGCCTTGGCCTTACGCGGGCACAAGGTTTTGCTCATTGATACCGATACCCAGGCCAACCTTTCCATCGCCCTGGGT
>CAZDMM010001192.1:0-1839 GCA_964505845.1 uncultured Caldilineaceae bacterium | reverse complement strand
GGGTGGAGATGACCACGATAATCCCTAGCCACACCCCGACGGCGGTATAATTGTATTGAAAATCCAGGTTAGCCTCGAACATGGCCTGGCCCAGGGCGTTGGACAGCGGTTGGGCCAGGGCAAAGGAGAGCGGGGCGGCAATCAGCCAGCTAAACAGCCCTTGCAAAACGCCTTCCATCATAAACATGCCCATAATCGTCCCGCTGCGCGCCCCGATAGCCCGCATCACCCCAATCTCGCGGGTGCGCTCGACCACGCTGATGGAGAGGGACCCCATCAGCCCGATGCCGCCCACAATGGCTACGATGATAGCCAAAAACAGCAGCATGGTAGTGGTCACATTGAACTGGCTGATGGCATCCTGCCGATCCTGAGGCGTGGTGCCGGCGTCAAAGACGTTGATCTTCATCTGCCGGTCTTCAAACAGGTTTTTAACCTGGTTGTACTGTTCTGCAATCACCGCCGGGTTGTGGCTGGTGGTGCGGATGAGCAGCCGGGTGCCCTTGTTGTACTGTTTGGTGGCCGCCGCCACGGCCTCCAGCGGGGCGTAAATAGGGGTGGCGTCAAAGCCGCCGCCAAAAATCACCTGGAAAATGCCGATGACCTGCCATTCGGCGTCGCCCAAATCAAACAGGTTGAGCGTTACCGTGTCGCCCACCTGGATGTTGTTGTCATCGGCGGTGTCTTTGCTGATGAGCAGGACGCGATCATCGCCGGGCCGGAACCAGCGCCCCTTGACAATCAGGGGTTTGTAGTAGTCGCTGCCGCCAGGGATGCCAACCACCATCGCGCCGACGCCGGCTTCTTTGAGCCGCTGCCCCTGCTTCAAAATAGCCGCCGGGGCCACATACCATAATTCCGCCCCCTCCACCCCGGAAACGGAACGCAGCATGCTCAAAACACGACTCCTGGGCTGAGGATCGTCAAAACCCAGGCGGATGTCAAAGCCGCGCCGGTTGAGTTCGGTATCGAGGGTGTAATCAATGGAGGCGGAGAGGCTCATCACCATCAAAAACATCGTGCCCGCGCCCACCAGCACCACTTGGGTCAGGATCAGTCGCCCTTTGCGCCGGAACATGTTGCCCAGGGCCATGGCGTAGGATGAGGCCAGCAGGCGATGGCCCACCTGCTCTACCGTCCGGTCGAGCCAATTGGAGCCAAAATCGCTGCCCAGACCGTAGCTGGCAATGGCTGCCCGCACGGTGATGGCTGCGCCGCTCAACACCGGCCACAGGGCCGCCAGGGCCGGGATGATGGTGGCGGCGACGGCCTGATAGGCGACGGCGCGCAGCGAAATCTGGAAGGCGTCGTAATCAATATTGAACAGGTTCAAAAACCATTTGCTGATGCCAAAGGCAACCACTGCACCCGGTATCAAGGAAATCACAAAGGCCATGAGGCCGTAAATGAGCACCGTGGCCAGGTAAATTTTGAGGATGGAGCCGGTGGTGCCGCCGATAGCTTTAATCACCCCAATCTGGTTGGTTTGTTGGGTGATGAGGGCGGTCATGGTGTTGGTGACCAAAATCACGCTCATAAAGAGCGACACCACCGCCAGCACTTGCAGCACCAGGTTGATGCCTTCGACAAAAAGCCGGCCCCAATGTTTTTCCGGGTCTTGATAGGAGGTAAAGCCGACGCCCACCCCTTCTTTGCCCAGCCGGTCTTTGATGTCGGAGGCAATCTTGCGGGCCAGTTCCGGACTGTAAGGCTTGACCCGCACAAAGAGGCCGCCGAACTCGCCCTGCTTCACGTTGAAGCGTTCCATGCCCTGGGCGTCGGTAAAGAAGACGGCGTCGCCGCCAAAGGCCGGCGGCTCGACAAAGTTGTGCCGGATTT
>CAZDMM010001191.1:0-1845 GCA_964505845.1 uncultured Caldilineaceae bacterium | reverse complement strand
CGCAGTAGCCATTATTAAATTTTCCTCCGTTTTAGACTTAATTTCGTCCGCTCTCGTCATTCATCTGGGAACCCGGCGCGCGGTGCGCCAGGCACGGCCCATCTGTCGGAGAGCGTGTGAGTTGGTTAAAAATTTTACAAGCGGATAGTATATCATGTGGGCGGTAAATCGGCAAGACAAGGCCGAAATTTCAGATTCGCCCTGCACGGAAATCTCCTTTTTAAAATTTGTTTGGCAAACACCCCGTTCATGTGTATAATAATTTTACTGGACCTTAAAGTGTTTACGATGGAGGGAGGCCGTCAGCACGGTGAGCGTTGTTGATGAGATTAAGGCACGGCTTGATATTGTTGACCTGGTGGGTGAGACAGTTGCCTTAAAGAAGTCGGGTCGCAGCTACACCGGTTTTTGCCCCTTTCATACTAACACCCGCACCCCCTCATTTGTAGTTTTTCCAGATTCCCAAACCTGGCGTTGCTTTGGCGCTTGCGCCGATGGGGGGGATATTGTTAGTTTTGTCATGAAACGTGAGGGCTTTGATTTTAAAGAAGCCCTGCAGCTATTGGCTCAACGGGCCGGAGTGCCACTTCAACCTGCCAGCCCTCAGGCCAGCGCACAAGAAGAACAAAGAGACAAATTACTTGAGCTTTTAGCAGCCGCAGCCGGCTATTTTCAGCAGCAGTTGGCCTCGCCCGCCGGAGCTAAAACCCGTGAGTATTTAGCCAAACGTGACCTTACGGCTGAAACCTGGGCTACTTTTCAACTAGGGTATGCCCTCGATGAGTGGGAAGCCCTCAAAGGCCACTTTTTGGAACGAGGTTATACTGCCCCGGAATTATTAGCGGCCGGGTTGATTGTGGAGCGAGATAACGGCACACCGGGGTACGACCGTTTTCGTCATCGCCTGATGATCCCTATCCGTGATATCAAAGGCCGGGTGATTGGCTTTGGAGCGCGCGCATTATCCACCGACCAGAATCCCAAATATCTCAACTCCCCCCAAACCGCTCTCTTTGACAAAAGCGCCACCCTCTACGGCCTGGATTTAGCCCGCAAGACCATCCGCGATACCGAACAGGTGGTCATTGTAGAAGGCTATATGGATGTGATTCAGGCTTACCAGCGCGGCGCTAAAAATGTGGTGGCCCAGATGGGCACGGCCTTAACCGAATCTCAACTCAGGCTGATTGCCCCCCTGGCCCGGCGCATTGTGCTGGCTTTGGATGCCGACACCGCCGGCAACTCGGCTACGGTGCGCAGCCTGAGCGTGGCCCGGCAATGGCTGCCCAAAAAACACCGTGCTACCACCACTTCACGCGGCATTGAGTACGAAGCTCATATTGAACAAGAAATTTACATCGCGGCCCTGCCGCCCGGCCAAGACCCTGACGATGTGCTGCGCGGCGGCCTGGCAGAATGGCAAAAATTCATTGACCAGGCCCTGCCGGCCCTGGATTTTTACGAAGAACTGGTGCTGCGCCAGGCCGATTTAGCTACCCCGCAGGGGAAATCTTTTACAGTGCGGGAGCTCATCCCCATTTACCGCGAGGTAAAGGATGAGGTAGAACGAGTAGCGCGGGTGCAGCGCCTGGCCCGTAAAACCGGCCTGGATGAGCGCCTGCTGCTGGCCGAATTAAAAACCAAACCGCCCAAGGCTCGGCCTGCTCCCAGAGAAGCGGCGGCAACCCCGGCCCCCTCTGAGGTTCCGGCCGCCGAGCCGTCGCCGGCGCCGCTGCCGGGCGAGTGGGGCCTGGAAGAATATTGTTTGGGTCTGATTTTAGCCCACCCCTTCTCGCTGGCTATTGCCAACGAGATTCTGCCCCAACAAAACCTGGCGGGCTTAAA
>CAZDMM010001190.1:0-1851 GCA_964505845.1 uncultured Caldilineaceae bacterium | reverse complement strand
TGGGTGGATAGGGAATGGGTTGGGTCAGGTGGACACCCGGTAAGCGTATCAGTTGGCTATGTTGGAGTTGCAGCGCTATTTCGGAGAAAAAGCAGCTCACTTCAGCCGGACTGATGCGGGTCAGACAGACGATATAATTGCGCTGAACATTTTCGGGCCGGAGGGCTTCTTTGATGACGGCCAAAATTTTTTCGGTATTGAACCGGGTTTGAGCCGCCGTGAAGAAGCCAACATCACCGCTCCGTCCCGCCCACCAGGCATGGCCCACCATCATCTGGCATTGCAGTGGATCGCCACCGGTCAATACTTGGGCCAGGCTGTGGACCAGGGCAATTTTGCCGCTCTGTGGCGGGCCGACCAGGATGACCATACGTTTGGCCTGCAAGGTAAGGTAAAAGTGGGTAATCGAGAGGGGGTCGGCCTGGATACCCGCAGTGGCGGCTGTCTCGATTAAGCGAGTAATGACGTCACTTCCCTTATCGACTTGAGCGTGAAAATGACGAGGAAATAATAGATTTGGAGTTGTGGTCATCGCAATGAGTCCCGGCCTGTCAAAACCTTCCAGCCGCAAATGCCCCAGCAGATGGTCATCATCACCAAGAACAGGATGAAGGCCACGACCATCGCTACCTTCAACCCAAAGAAGGGGATGACGAAGAGCCCTACCACCGGTAGACACACAACCATAGCATCAGCATCAGAGCCATATCCTCCGAGTGAATCCTTCGCAGTTGCTTAAACATCTAACCTCCGCCAGCTACTAGCCTCGAAGTTGGCGTTTGACCCGTGCCGTGACCAGGGGCATGGTCACAATCATACTGAGCAGCCAAACCCAGATTGTGCCGCCGATTCGAGCTACCAGTGGATAGTCGCCCAGGCTGGCGGCCAACCAGAAGAGCAGGGCCGTGCCCAGCGCAATGGGCAGGTAAATGAAGGCGCTTTTTCGCGTTACATTTTGCTCGACTTGTTCATGTTCCATCAGATTCCTCCGATTAAAGCCGGGGTTGGCTGGTGGGCCCAGCCTGCCCCGGTTCAAGTGATAGTTTATGCTTCAACCTTGATGACGTAAATCAAGCCGCCCGGTTCGACATTGTTGTTGGTCACGTGATGCAGGACATGGCAATGGAAAACCCAGGTACCGGGATTGGTCGCCGTAAACTCGATGTCGTAACGCTCACCGGGGTTAACAGCAATCGTGTCTCGGGTCAGTTGGGCGGCTTTGGGGACCGGGTAGCTGTCTACTGCCACGACCTTAAACGAGGCGCCGTGCAGGCGCATGGGGTGGGTGAACTGCCCGATACCAGCCAACCTCAGACGGATGACATCTCCCTTTTTGACAGTAACACTCTTGGTCTCCGGGAAGGATTTGCCGTTGATGGTGAAATAGTTCGGTTCCGCCCCGGCCATGGGCATGCTCGGGTAGGTCTCACCATCGGCGCCAACCGTCCACTCGCCCAACATCAGTATCTCATCCACGGCCGGTTTCACCTTCTCCGGCGTTTTGGGGTCAATAATGAAAGGCGCGTACAAGCCAAGCATGATTTGCTTGTCGGTGTCTACGTGCGAGTGATACATAAAGGTGCCGGCAGGAGCAGCAGTAAACTCATAGGTGAAGGATTCGCCGGGTTCTATCACCTTTTGGGTGAAAGGCGGCGCGCCATCCATCTTGTTGGGCACCGGTAGACCGTGCCAGTGAATACTGGTGGCGTCGGGTAGCTCGTTTTGATGATGATCCGCACCCGGTCGCCTTCGGTCACTCTAATCATTGGACCGGGCACCGTGCCGTTATAGGTCCAGGCAGTGACGGTAACATCTTTGAGAATCGGCCAGCGGACGGGCCGGGCAGTCAGT
>CAZDMM010001189.1:0-1859 GCA_964505845.1 uncultured Caldilineaceae bacterium | reverse complement strand
GCCGCCCCAACCAGGGCCGGCCGGTCGAAATCCCCCAGAGGATGCTGCCGCCCAGGGCCATCATCATAAAGCCCGGCCACCAGCGGCCGAAAGGGGCGGCGGCCAAAAGATAGGCCGCCGGGGCCACCACCGCGCCAACAACGGCCCGGCTGACCTCGACCCACAAATATTGCCTGGTTCGCCGCGAGGTTTGGTTGATCAGCCCATTAATAATGAAGAAAAGGCAGAAAACAAGCACAGTTATCAATGCGCCCTGGCCTTGCAGCCAGGCCAGCAGCGCCAGGAGCATCACCAGGGTAAGATACCCGCCGAAAATAAAGTCAAGGTAAATCAACGGCTTTTGGTGGCCTTGATTGACCAACATGCGGGGCAGGCTTTCTGTGGATTGGTTGAGAGCAAGAGAGAATCTGGCCATGTTTTTCTACTCCTATCTGGCTCAACGCCAGGGTGGGGGTGAGCGTATGAGTGATGAGTAGTCTCTCAAACCGGGTTATCGTTTCATCTTAAAAGGCGGGCCGCTATAATTTTAAGAATCGGACCGGCTATCCTGGCAACCCGTTGGCTTGCGTTTGCGAAGGGGTTTCCCAAGACTCAATGAGCCTCAACCAGCGTTGAGGCTCATTGACAGGTGGGGGATATAAAGTTTTGGCTGTCAGCCACCGCACAGACGCCCGCGTTACCCTTGTAAATAGGATAGTTCACGGCGTCACAGAGCACCGCTACGGTGGTCAGACAGCTTTTTGCTTTACCCTGCCAGGCCGGGGTTTACCTTCAAGTTTTACGATTTGCTGGCGAAAATAGTCTCGCCAGATCTCGGAAAGGGCCTCGACCTGCACAGCCCGCTGCAGCAATTCCCGGTTATTCCTTTCGCTAACATACAAGCGGACAATGTCGGCCACGGTAACCTGATGAGCATCCCGCTCAAGAAATTCTATCTCATCTCCGGGGCCAACTTCGCCCTCTTGCAAAACGGCCAGGTAAAAGCCGCTGCGGCCGCTCTGCAAAAATCGTTTGATGATGTCATCTCGCCCAAACTTGAGGGCCAGCTTATAGCAGGGCATGCGTGGCTCGGTGACGATCACCTCGGCCGAGCCAATCCGCAGCCGGTCGCCGATATGGACGGTACTTTCTAACAAGCCGTGCGTGGTCAAGTTCTCGCCAAACATGCCCCAGGGTAAACGCATGCCGGGGAGTTCCTGCTGCCAATAAGGGTAATGTTCAGCCGGGTAGACATAAGCGGCTTTGCTAGAGCCGCCGTGGACGGACAGGTCGGCCTGCCGATCACCGTCGAGGTTAAGTTTGCGCAGCATCACCCGGCCTTCGACCGGTTCCTTAAAGATGCCGGTGGTGACGGGATGTCCTTTCCAGATAACAGTACGGGGCAATCCGGTATTGACAGAGATGAGTTTCATGGCTCTTATTCCTGATTAAAAGGTGAAGATTTGGTAACCCTCAGCCAGCAATTGCTTAAAGCTGGGGTGGCCCTTGACCTCATCAATTAAAGCCAGACCGTTGGATATGGCGCTGTCTTTGGCCCCGAAGGCTGTGGCGCAAAAGGAGCAGACTCCGGCAACTTGCTCCCGTAGCTCTCTGTAGAGGCCAGAAGCAACATGATCCGGCTGAGCCAGAACGCCTGGCCAGCGTGTGCCGGTGCCATCAAAAATTACCTGCACCTTATCCCCGGACTCTTTGAACTCGTGGGCAGCGGCGAGGCCGTTCACCACCCGGCCCAAATCCTCTTCGGTTTGAGTATCGGCCAGAATGAAAATAGCTGCTTTAATCATGGTTTGATTTCCTTTCGTCAAGTTTAAATAATCAAAAATACTAACTACTGAAATAGCTATTTCGATGGTTAGTGT
>CAZDMM010001188.1:1137-1872 GCA_964505845.1 uncultured Caldilineaceae bacterium | reverse complement strand
GGATGGGCAAACCGTTCCGGCCACGCTGGTAGGCCGCGACCCGACCACCGATCTGGCCCTGCTGCGCATCCAAAGCCAAAATCTCAAGCCCTTCAGCCTGGGCGACCAGGAGATGCAGGTGGGGCATCTGGTGCTGGCCCTGGGACGGCCAGGCCAAACGGTACAGGCCACCCTGGGGATTATCAGCGCCCTGGGCGATAGTTGGCGCACGCCGGTGGGCGGTATGCTGGACCGCTATGTTCAGACCGATGTGGTCATGTATCCCGGTTTTTCCGGGGGGCCGCTGGTGAACGCCCAGGGGCAGCTATTGGGGCTGAACACCTCGGCTCTGGTGCAGGGCGTCAGCCTGACCATTTCCGCCTCCGCCATTCAGCGGGTGGCCGAAATGCTGCTGACGCATGGCAAGGTTCGCCGGGGCTACCTGGGCGTGAGCACCCAGCCGGTGCGCCTGCCGGCGGGGCTGGCCCAGCAGCTTGGCCAGGAAACCGGCCTGCTCCTGGTGGCCGTCGAGCCGGGCAGTCCGGCTGAACAAGGAGGACTCCTTTTGGGAGATGTCATTGTAACGCTGGAAAATGTGGGAGTGCAGCAGTATGATGACCTTTTGGCCGCCCTCAGCCCAGACCGGGTGGGGACGCCGGTAAATGTGCGCCTGGTGCGCGGCGGCCAGGTGCAAAATATAAGGGTGATTGTGGGCGAACGGAATTGAAAGGAACCGAGGGGATTAAGGGAACTGAA
>CAZDMM010001188.1:0-1127 GCA_964505845.1 uncultured Caldilineaceae bacterium | reverse complement strand
TCAAGTTTCTACGAGGTAAAAAATGTCCAACGTGTGGCAACAATTAAATGAAGATATGGCAAGCATGGTGGCTAAAGTTCGGCGCAGCCTGGTGCAAATTACCAACGGTCGAGGCGGTGTGGGGGCAGGAACCATTTGGCACGCCGATGGCCTGATTATCACCAATCATCACGTCATCGCCGGCCGCAGCAGCCTTAAAGTTACACTGTCCCAGGGACGCGACCTGCCGGCCCGCCTCCTGGCTTCTGATCCTGAGCACGATTTAGCCGCCCTCTCCGTCCAGGTCAATAATTTACCCACCATCACCCTGGGCGACTCCCGGCGGCTTCAGCCGGGCCAATGGGTGCTGGCGGTGGGCCATCCCTGGGGAGTGCCGGGCGCAGTGACGGCAGGGATTGTTATTGATACCGGGACGCCGCCAGAAATGGCTGCCAACCGGGGCGAATTTATCCAGGTGGGGCTGCACCTGCGTCCCGGCCATTCGGGCGGGCCGCTGGTAGATGAGCAGGGCCGGCTGGTCGGCGTCAACACTATGATTACCGGCCCCAGCGTAGGGTTGGCTGTGCCGATTCACATCGTTAAGCAATTTTTGCAAGAGACATTAGGGAAGCCAGCCCAGGCTGCCCCTACGGTTGAGCCGGTATTTGTGTAAATTAAGCTGCAGGAATTTTGGAGCGGTACGGGGGCGGATAAAAATCCGCCCCTATTTTGTTTCGGTGGCGAGGTTGTCGAGCAGATGCTGTCGCGTGGCCTTGAGACGCCCGGCAATCACGTCGGCTACCCGGCGGATAATCACCGTCTCCAGTTGATGATCGGTTTTGCAGACCTCTTGCAATTTCTCGGTGTCAATAGCAATCGCCCAGGTTGGTTGGATGGCCCGAGCATTAGAAGTTTTGCGCCGGGGCGGAAACAGGGAAGACCAGCCCAGCAGTTCACCCGGCCCCAGAGTCAGCATGGTTACCAGGCCGCGTCCGGCCACATTCGACTCAAGCGCAATCTGGCCTTCCTCAATCAAGTAGATAGCTCTGGCCTCATCACCCTCCCGAAAGATGACTTCATCCGGCGCAAACTTAACTTCAACGGCCAGGGAGGCTAGCTTTTTAACCTGGTTGTGGTCCATCCCCTGG
>CAZDMM010001187.1:0-1873 GCA_964505845.1 uncultured Caldilineaceae bacterium | reverse complement strand
CTGCAGCCAACAAGGTAAACGTTATTGCAATATCAATGGGGTTAACTATACCATACCATGCCGGGCCAATGGAAGGTCCAAAAGTCACTAATTTGGATTCCGAAAGGTCACAAATTGGCTGCCCGATAGTACCTGGGATATAGGAGGGAATCAGCGTCATTTTAGGCGGGCAGCGCCGGGCAGTTCTGGTCTACCCTACAAGAAATAGCAGCAGAAGGAGGGATACAGTGGCATGGGGATGCCGCTGCTATGGCAGGCGTTTTAACTCTTGGCGCAGCGCCTCTGCCGGGTAAGGCGCGCCATGGCCGGGGTATAAAGTTTGAGCCGGAGCGTTAAGCAGCTTGCGCCAACTGGGGTAAACCGCTGCGATGTCGTCGGCAAATGGGGGAAAGTGAGAGCCACGCCAGCGGTTATACCAGGTGTTGGGGCAGATGTCGCCCACAAAGGCATCGCCGTTATCCAGCACCAGGGAGATAGAGCCGGGGCTGTGGCCGGGCGTGTGGAGCAGGCGGCCGGCCAGGCCAAACTCGGCCAGCGAGGTTTCTGCGCTGATGACCAGGTCGGCCCGGTAGCCGGGGAAGCGAAAAAAGCGGCTCAGGCGTTGGCCCAGCCAGGCAAGCCGGCGCACCAAAGGGGTTGTGCCGGGCGGAATCAGCACGCGCCCGGCGGCCAGGTCGCCGGCTTCGGCGGCATGCACCAGCACCGGCGCGCCGGAGCGGGCCTGAATCGCCCACAAGCCGCCGATGTGGTCAAAGTGAGTGTGGGTGAGGATGATGAGCTTGATGTGAGTGGGAGGAATGGCTCGCCGGGCCAGGGTTTGAAAGAGGCAAAAGGTGAAACCGGGGTCGCCGGTATCAACCAACACGTAACCGCTCTGGGCGGGGATAAGGTAAGCATTGACGGCGCCAAAGCGCACGCACAAGGGTGTGTTACTTAATATTTCGATTGGCCGGCTCCGCTAAAAAAACAGAAAACTAAAGGCCAGGTCGTCAAAACGCCGGGAAAAATATTAACCTTTTGAAGCTTTGCGCCTTTGCGTCCTGGCGTCCTGGCGTTACAAGCCAACCGCTGTGGGGCAGGGTTAGCTCAGCCTACCAGGGCAATGCAAACCACTCCCAGGGCAATCACCACCGAGGCGCTCAGGCGCAGCAGCCGGGCCGGCTCATCAAACAGGCTGGCCCCGATGGCTACGCCGATGACGATGCTCAACTGGCGCAAGGCCAGCACGTAACTGGCCTGCGGGCTTAACTGATAACTCTATTGACTTACCCAAACTCCGATACCAACTCCTATTTTTACTGCCCAACTATGTCTAACAAGATTCAAGATATGATAAGTAACGGGCACGAAAGGGAACACCTACCCTCCCAGGACAATCCCTGCGACTCCAACCACTATGAGACACGCCGCACTCAACCGCAACAGAGGTGCTGCCTCGCGCAAAAACCACGCTCCTAATGCCACCCCAATAACAATGCTCAACTGTCGCAAAGCAACCACATAACTGGCATGAAATGCGAGTTGGTAACTCCAGAGTATAAGCCAGTACGCACCAAACACCCCAATGGCTGCTACCGCCGACCAACCCCACCCGACTAAGCCTGATTGGTCTGGTATAGATCGCCCCTTTGCCTTCAGAATAAACCAATACACCACAGCCGAAGCAGCACCTTCATAGATTCCATATCGAGCCGCTGCCCAGGGGCCAGGAACAATTAAATCAGCCGCGATTTTGTCGGTAAGTGAGTAGCCAACAATTGAAAGAGCCGTAACAACAGCCCAAAACATGGCTCGGTTCCAATAGCGTCTCCAGTCAAAACCCTGCCACGACTCCAACGGTATCAGGAGACAACCAACGGAAACTAATATCATC
>CAZDMM010001186.1:0-1873 GCA_964505845.1 uncultured Caldilineaceae bacterium | reverse complement strand
AGCGAAATTAACGCTCCACGCCCTTCGCTCTACGCTCTTCGCCCCACGCTCTACGCTCCCCACTCTACGAGGTATACGATAATGACTCATCGTTATGCCGTCCGTAAAATTCACATGCTGCCGTTAGCCAAATTTGGCTGCCTATTGGGCGGGCTGGCGATGTTGCTGCCGGGAATGATATGCGCCTTCACGGGGGTGCAAATCGTGTCTGCCTTGCGCCTCTTGCTTGACCAATGGCAAAGCTCCCAGGTGGATTTGCTGGGCTTGGGCGCGCCGGTTGAATTTGATTTTATCAACCTGCTGGGCCTGGAAACCACTCAGACGCTTTTGGCCCGGCTAGATGACCAGCAGATGATGGTAGCCCTCCTGATTATCCTGATCAGCATCCTCGGCGGCGGGCTGCTGGTCGGCTTGACTATTCTGCTGGTGGGCTGGGGTTATAATTTGCTGGCCGCCCTGACCGGCGGGCTGGAAGTGGAACTACAAAGTTCTCGCCGGGATTTGGAGATTGGGGGATAAAAAATAAAGGAAAAAATCCCCTGCTTCGCGTCTCCCAATCCCGGCCCAATTGCGATGGAAGAAATTTATCTGGATATCTATACATGGAACAACTACACACCCTCATCGCCGCCAACGAAGATTGGCTGATGCAGCGCATCTTGAAATATGCCAGAGAGCATGACTACGTCAAGTATACTTCCACCCTGGCAGAGGCCTGGCGTTTATCGGTAGCTAATTTATCTCAGGCGTTGATCAACGCCTTGCAAACCTATCAACAGCCGCCGGAGTTAAGTCCCGACCAAGATTATCGCACCGATCCCATTGCCTCCTTTGGGGTGCAGGAGGCCCGCAAACATCGGGCGCGCGGTTTAACCCTGAGCATGTTTCTCAGTCTCATGAAATATTATCGCCAATGCTATCTGGACCTGATTGGGGAATCCGGATTTGAGGCGTCTACCCGCAAGCATTGCCGCTATTTTGTGGAACGCTGCTTTGACCGGATTGAAATAGGCTTTTGCACCGAATGGGCCAGCGCCACCGATGCCGCCCAATTGGAAGCCTTGCAGTCGGCCAACCGCTTTATGACCAATGAAAAGAATAAATACCTCACCATTTTTGAGAGCCTGCACGACCCGGCCATTCTGCTGGACAAGGATCACGCCGTTACCAATATGAACCATGCCGCCGCCCAGCTTTTTATGGGGGCCAGCGTCCCCGGTGATATTTATTACGATGAGAAACCCAGCGTCGCTTCGCTGCCCTGGCTGGCCGGCGCCCTGGCCGACCTTCTGGCCGGTGAGGAAAGCAGCCTCAGCTTTGAGAAAACTTTGGAGACGCCCAACGGCCTGCGCCACTTTGATGTCAAGCTGGAACGCATGCTGGATGTAAGCCATAAATTCAGCGGCACGATTGTGTTGCTGACCGATTTGACCGAGCGCAAACGGGCCGCGGTCATGGCCGAGCGGGAACGATTGGCCCGCGAGCTGCACGACTCCGTCACCCAAACCCTGTACAGTTTGACCTTGTTTGCCGAGTGGGCGCGCGGCCTGGTGGAAGCCCAGGAGTGGCAGCCGGCCCAAGAGCGATTGAATCGTATCGGCGAGATTGCCCAACAGGCCCTCAAAGAGATGCGCCTGCTGGTCTATGAGCTGCGCCCTTCGGCCCTGGAACAGGACGGTCTCATTGGAGCGTTGCAGCAGCGCTTGGCCGCCGTGGAGCAGCGAGCCGGGGTGCAAACCCATCTCATCGCCGAGTCAGCGCCGCTGCGCCTGCTACCGGAAGTGGAAGAAGGCATGTATCGCATTGCCCAGGAAGCTTTGAACAACGCCCACAAACCCTGTACAGTTTGACCTTGTTTGCCGAGTGGGCGCGC
>CAZDMM010001185.1:0-1905 GCA_964505845.1 uncultured Caldilineaceae bacterium | reverse complement strand
GATTCAAGATGGCGACAGCCTGGCCTTTGATGTCGGCACCACCACCCTGGAGGTGGCCCGTTCCCTGGTCGAGAAACACAACCTGACCATCGTGACGGCCAGCTTGCCCATTGCCAATGAAATTGTCGGCCGCTACGCCCTGGGCGTTGATATTCGCCTGATCCTTACCGGAGGGATTGTACGCCCCGGAGAGCTGTCTATGGTGGATGAGTTTGCTACCCACGCCTACAATCACCTGCATGTAGACAAGGCTTTTGTGGGCGTCGGCGGGGTTAGTTTGCAGCACGGCCTGACCGAGTATAACCTGGATGATGCCCTGGTCAAGCGGGCCATGATCACTACGGCCAGCCAGGTGATTGTGGTGGCCGACAGCAGCAAGTTTGGCCGCACCTGTTTTGCCCACGTGGCCCCGCTCAAGGCAGTCAATACGGTAATAACAGACCACCACGCCGATGCACCCACCGTCAAACAATTACGTGATCTGGGCCTGACGGTAATCCTGGCCGAAACCTGATTAATTGTCAATTGTGAATTGTCAATGGTTAATGGTTAAAAATTGAGAAATACGAACAGAGCGTGGGCTGATTTCTTATTTCTTATTTCTTTTTTGACTCCGGTTTGTCCGGGTGAGGAGTTATGCTCCAATGGATTGGATTAAAGAGTTATTTCAGACCGAAAAACCGATTATTGCCATGTGCCACCTCAAGGCGCTGCCCGGCGACCCCGGCTATGACCCGGCCAAGGGTATGGAGTGGATTGTGGACATGGCCCGCGCCGATTTATGCGCCCTGCAAGATGGCGGTGTGGATGCGGTGATGTTCTCTAACGAGGCCAGTCTGCCCTATTTGACCAAAGTGGAACCCGTGACCACCGCCTGCATGGCCCGCGTGATTGCCGAACTGCGCCCCGACATCCGCGTGCCTTTTGGGGTCAACGTGCTGTGGGATCCCACCGCTTCGATTGATTTGGCCGTTGCCACCGGCGGCCAATTTGTGCGCGAAATCTTCAGCGGCGTCTATGCCAGCGATTTTGGCTTGTGGAATACCAACTGCGGTGAGATCATCCGCCACCAACACGCTGTGCATGCCCAGGGGGTCAAGCTCTTTTTTAATATTGTGCCGGAGTCGGCGGTTTACCTGGCCCAGCGGCATGTGGTGGATATTGCCAAGTCTACCGTGTTTGTCTCCAATCCGGCGGCGCTGTGCGTTTCTGGCCTGACGGCCGGGGCGGAAGCGTCCACCCAAACCCTGCACCTGGTGAAAGAGGCCGTGCCCGCCACACCCATTTTTGCCAATACAGGCGTCAGGCTGTCGAATGTGGCCCAAATGCTGGCGATTGCTGATGGGGCCATTGTGGGCACCACCTTTAAACGCGACGGGTATATCTGGAATGAAGTGGACGTTAACCGGGTGCGGGAGTTTATGCAGGCGGCCAAAGCGGCGCGGCAGTAGTAATTTACCACAGAGACGCAGAGGCACAGAGGTTATAAATTTGTTTTCTCTGTGTCTCCGTCTCGTGCGAAGCCCCCCTTGCGGGCAGGACACCCGGAAGGGGTGTGCCTCTGTGGTTCAATCCTTTTTGCCGTAGGTAGCTTGTCCGGGTTAGGGATATGGATAAACGCTGGAAACAGTTGGGCGAGTTGCTGGTGCAGTACTCGACCGGGGTGCAGCCGGGCGAGCGGGTGATGATTGCCATGGCCGAGGTGGAAACCTACCCCCTGGCCCAGGCGGTCTACGAGGCGGCGGTGAAGGCCGGCGCTTACCCGCAGGTGCAGTTTCTCTCGGAGTCGCTGCGCCACGCCTTGCTCAAATACGGCAATGAAGCGCAGTTAAGCTGGCTGCCGGAAGTGGAAGCCTTTGGCATGGAGTGGGCCAATGTTTATTTTGGGCTGCGGGGCGCTTACAA
>CAZDMM010001184.1:0-1905 GCA_964505845.1 uncultured Caldilineaceae bacterium | reverse complement strand
TTCAGGCCTGGTATGACCTCAACCTACTGATCGGCAACTTTGATTACCGGGGTGGGATGACCGTGGCCAAAGCCTACGACCAGAACGGGGCTAAAGAGGGCCAGCCTTACCCTATCGCCAAGATGATCACAGGCGGGCTAAAGAAGTTCGGCGTGGACCTGATCCGTTCCCAGGTAAAATATGACGCCAGTACCCTTTTTGCCGATTACCCGGCCAAACGACCCTGGTATCCCCTGGCCACCGACATTTACCAGGAGATTGTGCCCTCCATCGGCGACGCCTACCCCTACCTGACCCAGGCCCTGTTCCTGTATATGGGGTCGCCGGTCTATTCCCTGCCCGCCGGTCACATGCACGTCGAGATACTCAAAGACCCGGCCAAGCTGCCGCTCTTTGTCACCTTCGACATTACGATTGGCGAGACCTCGATGTACGCCGACTACATCATCCCCGATATGAGCTACCTGGAGCGCTGGGAATTCCATAAATCCCATCCTTCGATCATCGCCAAAAACGCCCCTATCCGCCAGCCGGCTATCGCTCCAATGACCGAAACGGTCAAGGTTTTTGGCATCGAGCAGCCGCTCGGCCTGGAAAGCTTCCTGCTGGCGATTGCCGAGAAGATGGGACTGTCCGGCTTTGGGCCTAACGGCCTGGGTGAAGGGGCGTCGCTGGTGCGCCAGGAAGATTTGTATCTCAAACAGGTCGCCAATGTCGCTGCCGGGGAAAAGCCGGAGCTGGCCGATGCCGTGCCTGAAGCCGACGACGCCGAGATGGAGCTGTTTATGCAAGCGCGGCAGCACCTGCCCAAGACGGTCTTTGATGTGGACGCCTGGAAAGCCGCTATCGGCAACGATGAAAGCATGTGGCGGCGGGTGGTTTATGTCCTGAACCGCGGCGGTCGCTTCCAGGATTACGCCAAGTTGTTTGACGGCGAGAAACTGGCCAACAAGTACGGCAAGTACCTGAGTATGTACTGCGAGAAAACCTACGACAGCAAGAGCAGTATGACCGGCGAGCACTTCTCCGGCGTGGCCCGCTACTTCGAGCCAGGCCAGGATGCTCTGGGTAAAAACCTGGCTGCCGATGACGAAGCTGCCGGTTACACCCTCAACCTGATCACCTACAAAACGATTGTCCAGACCAAAAGCCGCACCGCCGGCAACTACTGGCTTCGGGCTATCGAACCGAGCAACGCGCTGATTCTCAACAGCCAGGATGCTCGTGCTTTGGGCCTGCAAAACGGCGACCGGGTCCGGATCGTCTCTCAGTCCAACCCGGAGGGAGTTTGGGATTTGGGCAATGGCCGGGTGGCGCCGATGGAAGACGCCGTCCAGGTGATTGAAGGGGTGCGGCCCGGCGTCGTCGCCTTCAGCCTGGGCTTTGGCCACTGGGCTTACGGGTCATCCGAGATGGTCATTGACGGGCAAACGATCACCCGTGATCCCGTCCGGGCGACTGGCGTACATGCTAACGCGGCGATGCGCACCGACAGCCACAACCCCAACACCTGCCTGCGCGACCTGGTTGGCGGCTCGGCGGTCTTCTACGACAGCCGGGTCAAGCTGGTTAAAGTCGCTGGTGGAGCGACGGCATAACTTGCCGGTCCACCCAACCGGTGTGATAGAATGACAGGAGTCCAGACGGTCGTCTGGACTCCTGTGCTGGCTGGACAGTGGCGGGTAAACCCGCTAGAATCAAGCCTCACTTATGGAGAAACTTATGCCTGCGTTTGAAGAATTACTCTATCAGTCGGCGGTGCTGCACCAGCACCTTTGTCCGCGCCAGGTGTTGGGTGTGCGGATGGGGCTGGCTGCCGGACAATCGTTAGGGTTGGATCTGCCTCAAATTGACAAGCGCCTCCTGACCATCGTCGAAACCGACGGCTGCCTGATTGATGGCCTG
>CAZDMM010001183.1:0-1910 GCA_964505845.1 uncultured Caldilineaceae bacterium | reverse complement strand
GGGTTAAGAGGTGCTCGCCGCTTTGCTGCACAATGTTAAGCATGCCCATGTGCCGCGAGGTTAAAGACCCCTCCTGTTTGAGCACCTGGCTGTAGCCCAAAATACTGTTGAGGGGAGTGCGCAGCTCGTGGCTTACGTTAGCCAAAAACTCGCTTTTGGCGCGATTGGCCGCTTCGGCGGCGTCTTTAGCCCTGGCCAGCTCAACGGCGCGCTGTTGAGTCTGCTCAAACAAACGCTGGTTCTCAATGGCCACGGCTAACTGGCCCAACAGCAGCAGGCAGGGGCGAATTTCGGCCCGGCTGAAGGGATAAGGTTCTTCCCCTTCCAGCAGCAATAAACCAATCTGGCGGGTTTGCGGTGATAAAAGCGGCAGCACCGCCACCGCCCGAATGTTCAGGCGTTGGGCCAGGGCCAGGGTTCTTGGGCCGGTGCGCTCATCCTGCTGCAGGTCGGTAAAGAAAAGCGGCTCAGGCGAGAGAAACAGGTTGGCAATCCCGTCTTTTTCGCGGCGGTAGCAGGTTCCAACCGGCGAGGGCGGCGTGCCCTGCCCGCTGTACCAGGTTCCCTTCAGTACCAGTCCTTCAACCACCTCCTGCGGGTCATATTCAAAAAGAAACAACTCGGCCCGGTTGATGATAGGGATGCTGACGCCTTTGGCCACCGCCCCAATCAGGTCCGACAGGGTGCCGGCCGCCATCATCTTCTCGCTGATATGGTACAGCTTTTCCATCTCGGCCAGGGCCATTTGTGATTGTTCAAACAGGCGGGCATTGGTTAAGGCAATGGCGACATGGCCGGCCAGCGAGCGAAGCAAGGTGGCGTCTGCCTCATCCAAACCGCCAATTTCTTTGGCCTGTACATCCAGCACCCCCACCACTCTGCCGGCGCAGATAATCGGCGCTGCAATTTCGGCCTGGGTTTCGGGCAAGAGAGGGTTGGCCTCCCAATCGGCTGCCTGCTGCACATTTTTTACAAAAACCACCTGACCCGACCGGGCCGCCCTGCCCACAACGCTTAAGGGCGACGCCAGGGAAATTTGATAATCCTGCGCCGGCATGCCGGTTGCCTCTGAGAGGATCAGCTTCTCACCCGCTTCGTCCAGCAAAAAAATCCCGGCATAGTAATAATTAAAGCTCTCCTGGATTTGGTGAACCAGCTCGGCCAGGAGTTGGTGCAGGTCCAGAATGGCATTGAGCTGCCCGCTGAGGGTGGCCATCACTTCTAATTGGTGGGTGCGGCCGGCCACCCGTTGCTCCAGGTTATCAATCAAGTCGCTCAACTGGTCGGTCATGCGGTTGAAGGATTGGGCTAAAACGCCAACTTCATTATTAGACGGCTTAAGGCTGGACCTGAGACGTAAATCGCCGGCAGCCACCTGAGAGGCCACTTTAGAAAGGGTGGACACCGGGCGGCTAATCTGGCGCTCAACATAAAATAGGCTGGCAACCCCAACCAGGATGGCCGCCACTAAAGTGACCCCGATGTTGACGGCCAGGGTGGTAAAGGTAGACTCCAACGCCTCGGCCTGCTCTTGTTCCGCCAGCAGAGCCACCCCCAGGCGCGACAGCCAGCGATAAACGCCCAGAACAGGTTTGCCCCGGTAGCTATCGTACTGGCCGGAGCCATTTTGCTGGGCTTCAAAGGCCGTTTTTACGCCTGGGGTATTGGCTTTGGTTTCGCCCAGCACATAATCAAAGCGGGAGGGGGTCAGCAAGACGCGGTTGGCGTCAACCAGGTAGGTTTCACCGGTCTGGCCCAGGCCGGCCGGTTCGGTCATAATTTCGTTCAACCTTGACAGGTCAGAACGCCCCCCCAAAACGGCAATCAGCTTATCATTCACGTACACGGGTTGAAAAATGAGGATGGAAGCCCGGCCCAACCCCGGTGAATAGAGCAGCGGCTCGGCATAG
>CAZDMM010001182.1:0-1916 GCA_964505845.1 uncultured Caldilineaceae bacterium | reverse complement strand
AAAATGGTGGCCCGGTTCAAGCCCAGGCGCTGGGCGGCATAGGCTACCCCCAACCCATGATTGCCGGCGCTGGCAGTGACAACCCCTTTGCTGTGAGCCGTTTCGCCCAGGGCCATAATCTTATGCAGGGCGCCCCGGATTTTGAAGCTGCCGGTGGGGTTGCGACATTCCAGCTTGAGCCACACCTTAGCCCCGGAGAATTCGCTGAGGGCTTCGCTAAAAACCATGGGGGAAGGCTGCAAGTATGGCCGTAAACGTTGTTGGGCCAAAATAAGATCATGTAATTTTAGCATCGGGACACCTTTGCTCTATAATACCGGCGAGCCGGGGGGATGTCAAACTGATGCTAAACCGGTAAACTTGACAAATCCCCCACCTGTGATTATTTTTAGCCCACTTTTGACACAATGAGGTGCAGCCCATGCGGATTTTAGCGGTTGGCGCTCATCCTGATGATTTGGAGATTCTATGCTCCGGCACCCTGGCCCGCTACGTGGCCCAGGGGCATCAGGTGGTGATGGCCCACACCTGCCGGGGCGACAAGGGCCACGGCCAAATTCTGCATCACGAGGTCGGCTTTGTGCGGGATCAGGAAGCCCAAGCCGCCGCCCAGGTCATCGGGGCCGAGGCGATGTCGCTGGATTTTTTGGATGGGCAGGTGTATGTCAACGAAGAATCCATGCGCCGCTTTGTGGATATGATCCGCCTGGCCCGGCCTGATGTTATCATTACCCACCACCCCAATGATTATCACGGCGACCACAACGCCGTCACCAAGCTGGTTTTGGATGCCAGCTTTTTAGCCACCCTGCCGTATTATGTGACGGCTCACCCGCCGCATACCGTCACTCCCCCCATTTATTTTATGGACACCCTGGCCGGGATTGACTTTACCCCCACCGAATATGTAGACATCACCGATACGCTGGAGCTAAAGAAGCAGTCTATGGCCCGGCATGTCAGCCAGATTACCTGGCTCAAAGAGCACCATCACACCGATATTTTGGGCTTTATCGAAACCATTGCCCGCTTCCGGGGCTTGCAGTGTGGGGCCAGGTACGCCGAGGGCTTTCAAAGCTTTCGGGCCTGGGGCCGGCTGCCGGCCCAGCGATTGCTACCATAACGACCGCCGATGGACGACGGCAGACCGCCGAGGAAAGAGCGGTCGGCTGTCAGCAGTGTGCGGTCCTCGGAAGGGAAAGATACTCCATGACAGAAATGACCTCCTACGAACGTTACCTCGCCGTGTGCGAGCTGCGGGAGCCGGACTGCGTGCCGGTTAGCCCACTGATTATGACCTTTGCAGCCAGGCTGGCCGGGATTCCCTACGGCCAATACTGCCTGCACGGCGAGTTGATGGCTCAGGCTCAATTGGCGTGTATTCGCCGTTTTGGTTACGACAGCGTTAATGTCACCTCTGATGCGGTGCGGGAAACCGAAACGCTGGGCGCGCCGGTGTTCTGGCAGGAGGATGACGTGCCGGCCGGGGCGGAAGAGCCGTTTATCAAGAGTGTTGATGACCTGAAAAAATTGCATTTGCCCGACCCGCTGGGCCAGAATCGCATGCATGAGCAGATCAAGGCGTTGCAGATTTTGCAGGCGGAACTGGGTCCGGGCGAAGTGGTCTACGGCTGGGTGGAAGCACCCTTTCAGGAGTCGGCCATGCTGCGCAACATCAATTACCTCATGACCGATGTATATGATAACCCCCAACTGGTGCATGACCTGATGCGTTTTAGCATGGAGATGGAGCTGGAGTTTGGCCTGGCCCAGATTGAGGCCGGGGCGCGGTTTATCGGCGTGGGCGATGCCATTGCCACCCTCATCTCACCCAGGCATTTTGAGGAGTTCAATTTTCCCTACGTGGCGGAATTGATCGCCCGGCTGAAAAAGGCGGGGGCAAAGGTCAAGTATCA
>CAZDMM010001181.1:0-1917 GCA_964505845.1 uncultured Caldilineaceae bacterium | reverse complement strand
ATCTTCCCGGAGGTCAGCGCCTTTAGCGTGGCTAATGAGATCAACTACCTGGCCTTTGCCCGCTTTGGCTACCAGACCGAATTGACCTGGGAACAGTTTGTGGCGCACGACCTGGGGCCGCTGTTCGGCGGGGCGGAGGCGGCGGAACGTTATCTGGAATGGCTGGTCGTACCCAATGAGCCTGTCGCTTTGAAGCAGGCTGCCGGCGCGGCCCGCGAGATCGGCGCGGCTCAATCCGGTGAAGCCTACCGCCGCTGGGTGTGGCTGCAAAACCGGCTACATCAAAAGCTGGCGATGGTGGCGGGGTAGGGTTGTCTTTCTTAAAAAGGCTTTAAAAATGTTACGTAGTGCGTAGATTAACGGAATACGCATCACGCACGCTGCACTACAAAATTTATGAGTGGAGTTAGTTTATGCGTCTTGACCCTCACGTCTATCTCGTCGGCAGTGGTAATCTTGGCTTCAATTTAACCGATCCCTTTGACTGCAACATGTACCTCTTTGACAGCGGGGAGGGCTACGTGTTGTTTGACGCCGGGGCTGGCATGGGCGCCGACCAGGTGTTGCAGGTGTGCCGGCAGGATGGTTTGGAGACCGCCCACATCCGGCATCTCTTCCTCACCCACGCCCACACCGATCACGGCGGCGGCGCGGCTCACCTGCGCGACCGGCTGGATGTGACCATCTTTGCCTCGGCGCCTACGGCCAAAATTGTCACGGTGGGCGACGAGGCGGCGGTCAGCCTGTCGGTAGCCAAAGCGGGCGGCATGTATCCCCAGGATTATGTGTATCGCCCCTGCCCGGTGGATCGAGTGCTGGCCGATGGCGAGGTGGTTGAGATTGGCCGGCTCAAAATCGAGCTGATTGCCACGCCCGGCCACAGCCACGATCACCACTGCTATCTGGTCACGGATGCAAGCCTGCCCAAGCGTTACCTGGTCGGTGGGGACGCCATCTTTTTTGGCGGAAAAATTGTGCTGCAAAATACCTATGATTGCAGTGTGCCGCAGCAAACGGCCTCCATCCAACGCCTGGCCGCTTATGATTTTGAGGCGCTGCTGGCCGGTCATCTCAATTTTAGCCTCAAAGATGGCAAACGCCACGTTGAGGCCGCCTGCGTGGTGATCAATCAATTGGGCTGTCCGGCCTCAATAATATGACCGCCGACGGCTGACCGCTGACCGCCGGTGATATAAACTGCGGCGGTCTCCGGTCGGCGGTCAGCGGTCTCTACGAGGTTTATGATGATTTCAAATCAACGTCTCGCCGAATGGTTAAGCCGCCTGGTGCAGATTCCCAGCGTTTCGCCCGACCATGCCGGGCCGCGGGCCGGGGTGACGGGTGAAGCCCGGCTGGCCGCCGACGTAGCCCGCTGGTTCCAGGAATTGGGCGGTGAGGTGGAGGTGGAAGAGGTGCTGCCCGGCCGGCCCAATGCCTACGGTATCTGGCGCGGTCGTTCCGATAGGTGGATGGCGCTGGATGTTCACCTGGACACCGTCGGCGTGGAGCAGATGACCGGCGACCCCTTTGATGGGCGGATAGCCGGGGGTCGAGTCTATGGCCGGGGGGCGGTGGATACCAAGGCCAGCCTGGGGGTGGCGCTGGCCCTGCTGGAAGCTTCGCACCACAGCGGCCAATCGCCGGCAGCGAACCTGCTGCTGGTCGCCACGATGGACGAGGAGAGCCGGACGCAGGGGGCGCATGCCTTTGCCCGGTGGGTACGCCGGCGCAATCTTCAGCTTGACCAACTGGCCGTGGCCGAACCGACCATGTGCGGCCCGGTTTACGGCCACAAGGGGGTGGTGCGGCCCGAATTTGAGGTGCATGGCCGGGCCACCCACTCCTCCCAGCCGGAATTGGGCCAAAACGCCATCACCGCCGCCGCGCGTTTGGTGTTGGCCCTGGAGGAGGAACATC
>CAZDMM010001180.1:1587-1918 GCA_964505845.1 uncultured Caldilineaceae bacterium | reverse complement strand
GTAACAGGTTATAATTTGAGCGGGTATAGTGAGGACAGTATAGGCTCAATCCATTGTTGATTTGGTAATAGCGCCGGATTTACTACCAGGGAGGTCGCTTATGCGAGGCGCACAATGGTTAAGTTTGGGTCTTTTGGTCCTGATATTAAGCACCTGTGGGCAGGCCGCCCCGACTCTACCGGCAACCCCGCCAAAGATAACCACTCAACTTCGGCTTCTACTACGGAGACACCCACTACAGCAGCGAATGTCAAAACGGAAGTGGAAGTTACAGCGCCAGCGCAAGCGCAGACAGAAATAGTTGGCGGAGCCAAAACAGCGGCAGTGGATG
>CAZDMM010001180.1:0-1577 GCA_964505845.1 uncultured Caldilineaceae bacterium | reverse complement strand
CAACCATGACCCTCTTCCTGAAGGAACCACCCCCGTTTGGTGCCGAGAGTCAATTCTCCACCGATTTCAGCAAGCACAGCGTCCCCTACAGCGAAATTCTCTCCGGCGGGCCACCCAAAGACGGTATCCCGGCCATAGATGAGCCTAAATTCGTCAGTATTGATGAAGCCGACGAGTGGATCGGCCTGTAGGAGCCGGTGGTCCTGTTCCAGCTAGGAAATGACATCCGCGTCTATCCCCTGCAAATCCTCATCTGGCATGAGATTGTCAACGACACCGTCGGTGGCGTGCCAGTGACCGTCACCTTCTGCCCCCTGCGCAATACGGTTATTGCTTTTGACCGGAGGCTGGATGGCAGGGTGTTGGACTTTGGCACCACCAGGCGGCTGCGATTTAGCAACCTAGTCATGTACGACCGGCAGACCGAAAGCTGGTGGCAGCAGGCCACCGGCGAGGCCATCGCCGGCGAGTTGACCGGCCGCCGACTGACCTTCCTCCCGGCGCAGCTTATCTCCTGGGCTGACTTCAAAGCCACCTACCCGGAAGGAAAGGCGCTCTCGCGGCAGACAGGCTATCGTCGCAACTACGGCCAAAACCCTTACGCCGGTTACAATGATATCAACCAGTCGCCTTTCCTTTACGATGGCCCTGAAACGCCAGGGCAGCTCCTGCCAATGGCCCCGGGTGAACACTGTTGACCTGAACGGTGAGGCTGTAGCTTATCCATATAAGGCTCTGCAAGAGAGGCCGACCATTAACGACACTGTGGGAGGCGTGCCCATTGCCGTTTTCTGAGCGCACGGTACCGGCCTCAACCCTGGATACGAGCGCCATCGCTTCGGGCCGCGACGTGGGCACGGCCACCACCTTCTTCCGGGAACTCGACGGGCAAACGTTGACCTTTCGCGTTGATGGCGACAAAATCACCGACGAGCAGACCGGTAGCGAGTGGAACATTCTGGGCCAAGCCGTCAGCAGCAAACTGGCCGGGAGCCAATTGGACCCGGTTGTCAACGTCAATCACTTCTGGTTCTCGTGGGCGGCCTTCAGGCCGGAGACTCGCATTTATCAATCGTAGCAAAAAGCATCCCGCCCTGGAAAAAGTGTTGTCTAGCACAGCCCAGTATCGGCGTGTGTTGTGGGTGATCTTCACGCTCACTTTCATTTACTTTGCCATCGAAGTCGTGGGCGGAATTTTGACAAATAGTCGGGCCCCGCTCGCGGACGCCGCGCATATTTTGACCGGTGTGGATGGATTGGCGCTGGCGTTGTTCGCTGTGTGGATATCACATTTGTCACCGAGTTTGTTTGTCCAAAGCAAGTTTCGGTATAACTAGTTCACGCTAACACCCTTAACAGAAAAAGGATCATGCAAATTACACAGATACGCTTGAGAAGCGTCTATCTACACATCGGTCTCATATGTCTATCTATCGTCGCAACCTATCGCCTATCGCAGGCTGCCTCGCCTCACCTGGTCTGGAAGCCGTATTTACAGCAGTTGACCGACACCAGTGTGATCATTCTTTGGACCACGCAAACTGGTACGAGTCCTGAAGTTCGGTACTCCGTTGATA
>CAZDMM010001179.1:0-1926 GCA_964505845.1 uncultured Caldilineaceae bacterium | reverse complement strand
GCACACCCAGATAAACTAGCAGGGCCAGCGCCAGCCCAATGATGACCGATCCCCAATCTTCACCCAGACGAGACCACCAATTGTTTGACGACTCTGATAGGTTACTCATCATCAACCTCTCTCAAATATCCTGATGATCCCGGCGTGGTTCCTGCCGGTCTCTTATTTTCGTACAATCACCGGGGAATGCAAGTACTCCTCAAGGCCCTGAGTAATATGCGTGCCGGTTTCGCAGGCCAGGGCGCGCTCCAGATTCTCCGGGTTAGTAATAATAGCTCTTTCGCCGCCGTGTTCCAAATAATTGATAACCGCCTGAATCTTGGGGGCCATGCTGCCGCGGGCAAAGTGATCATTCTCAGCCAGATAGTTCTTGGCCTGAGCCAGGGTTAAATGATCCAGCCAGGTTTGGTCGGGCCGGCCAAAATTGAGGGCCACTTTTTCTACGGCCGTGCTGATGATGAACAGATTGGCCCCGATGCTGCTGGCCAGCAAAGAGGCGGCGTAATCTTTATCAATCACCGCCGCGATACCTTGCAGCTTACCCTGCTCATCCACAACCACCGGGATACCACCGCCCCCGGCGGCAACCACAATCACCCCGTTGGCAATCAACTGACGGATCACCGGCTCTTCAACAATACGTTTGGGCATGGGTGAAGGCACTACCCGCCGCCAGCCTCGACCGGCATCTTCCATCACGTTCCAGCCTTCAGCCTGGCGCTGTCTGGCCGTTGCTTCGTCCATAAATGAGCCGATGGGTTTGGAAGGGTGCTCAAAAGCCGGGTCATCCGGACTGACCTCAACCTGGGTGACAACCGTGATCACCGGCTTGTCTATGCCGCGCCGCCGCAGGCTGTTATACAGATTTTGCTGTAAAGCGTAGCCAATCGCCCCCTGGGTATCCGCCCCGCATACCTCCAGCGGCACTTCGTGAAGCTCGTGCCGGGCCAGTTCCGAGCGGCGGAGAATGAAGCCCACCTGCGGCCCATTACCGTGACCGATAGCCACCGTCCAGCCCTGCTCGATCATGGTGACGATGTGCTCACAGGTTTCGCCGGCGGCGGCGTACTGATCTTCAACCGTTTTGTGGGCTTCGTCTTTGATGAGTGAGTTGCCGCCAATAGCAACAACCGCAATTTTGTGACTCATAGACACCACCTGTCATTTGCTAAGTTACCGGATTGCTTAATACGGGTGCGTGAGGGAACAGGCTCGGAGCGCCGCCGGTATGGAGGAACAGGACCGTCTGATCTCGTCCAATCTGGCCCCGCCGGATCAAATCAATCAGGCCGGCCATGGCTTTGCCGCTGTAGACCGGATCCAGAAAAATGCCTTCTGTCCTGGCGACCAGGCGGATAGCCTCGATACCCTCCGGGCTGGGAATACCATAGCCCTGGCCAATATAGTCATCGTAAACCACGATGTCATCAGCGGATAAGTCAAGCTCCAGGCCCAGCAGGCCCGCTATTTCCCCGGCCAGCGCCTCGATGCGCCCTAAACACTCGGTGCGCGGGCGGCTAACGGTTATCCCGCAGAGGCGATAACCCGGTTGCAGCCATTTTGTGCCAACCAGCAAGCCGGCCTGCGTGCCGCACGAGCCGGTAGCGCAAAACAGATAGTCGGGCTGCACTTGCAGTTCCAACAATTGGGAGAGTATTTCCAGCGAAGCGACGACATAGCCAATACTGCCCAACGGCGACGCCCCTCCCCGGCCAATAAGGTAAGGTTTCCGGCCCTCGGCCTTTAATCGCTCCCCTTCGGCCAGGATGTGGTTATCAAGCTGGGAACGGTCCGGGTCGTTGGTAAAAATAATCTCCGCCCCCAGTAGTTCATCCAGTAATAGGTTGCCCTGGGTTTCCGCCGGTCGAGAGCCGTGAAAAACGGCCACACCTTTTAAGCCCAAAAAGGCCGCCACGGCCATGGTGG
>CAZDMM010001178.1:0-1930 GCA_964505845.1 uncultured Caldilineaceae bacterium | reverse complement strand
CGAATGAATTCGGCGGCAATCCCAGCCACCGAATTCATTCGGCGGCTCAATGAAAGGATAGCTCATGAACCTCCTCACCTTTCTCGGCATTGCCGATTACAAACAAACCACCTATACCTTAGCCGGACAGCAGCACACCACCTGCTACTGCCCGGCGGCGGTCGCTCATTTTTATAAGCCGGAATTGACGTTGGTTGTTGTCACCCATGATGCTCAGGCCAAACATTTTGAGCCGCTGGCCGATGAAATCAGCGCGGTAACACAGCCCGTCGCTATACCCATCCCCGATGGTCACAGCGAGACCGATCTATGGGGAATTTTTAATGCGTTGACGGCCAGGGTTAAGGAGAAGGATGAGTTAATTGTAGACATCACCAACGGTTTTCGCTCCCTGCCCTTCCTCAGCTTTTTGGCGATTGCTTTTCTCCGCCTGGCCCGGCGCGTGGAGGTACAACACGTTTATTACGGCGCTTTTGAGGCCCGGAACAAAGAGACCAACGAAAGTCCTCTCTTTGACCTGACGCCCTTTGTAACCTTACTGGATTGGACCATTGCCACCGACCGTTTTACCCGCTTTGGCGATGCGTCTGACCTGGCCGGGCTGCTGCGCCGGGGTGTTCCCCCCGGCCCGCTGATGCAGAGCGATATGCAGGCGCGAACATTAGGCCGGGCCTTTAAAGATGCCGCCAAAGCGATGGAGGCTGTTTCACTGGCGCTGCGTTTGACCCGGCCCCTGGAAACAATGACGGCCAGCCATGAATTGACCCGCACGCTGCAACAAGTGGGCGCTTTGGTAGCGCAAGAGGCGCGGCCTTTTGGTCTGCTGGCCGAACAGATTCACCTGGCCTACCAGCCGCTGGCGCTGCCGGATGATCCGCTGGCGCGGGATAACTGGCCGGTCAATTTGCGCATCCAGTTGGATTTAGTGGGCCTTTACCTGGAGCGGGGGCAGATTGTCCAGGCGGTGACCCTGGCCCGCGAATGGCTGGTCAGCCTGCTGCTTTATCATTTTGGCGGTAACTCTTTGATTGATTACAAGAGCGGGCGAGAGCCGGTGGAACATGCGCTGAACAATGCCGGCGAACGGGTGAAAGGGGGGGAACATCCTCGCCCGCCTTACGCCACCCCTTATGATCAACCGCTGCAACTTTTGGCGGCCCACGAGGAAATCGGCAAATTGTGGGGTGAATTAACCCAACTACGGAACGATATGGCCCACGTGGGCATGAAAGCCAAACTTCGCAGCGCCGAAAGTTTACGGAGTAACGCCCTCACCCTTTATCCCCGGCTGCAAAAGCTGGCCGAGATTTTTTTGCCGGAGGTACAGCCATGATCCTGCTCAACCTCTCCCACCCCTTGACCGAGGAACAAAAACAGCAAATCGAAACGCTGGCTGGCCGGCCGGTGACGCGGCTGGTGGAGCGCATGGCCCAGTTTGACCTGGCGCGGCCTTTTGCCGAGCAGGTTATAACGCTGGTAGACAGCCTGGGGCTGGCCGCAGCGGAGTGGCAGCAAAGCCCGCTGCTGGTTAATTTGCCCAGCCTTAATTTTGGGGCGGCGGCGGTGCTGGCGGAACTGCACGGCCGCTGCGGCTATTTTCCGCCCATGGTGCGGCTGCGCCCGGTTGCGGGCAGCCTGCCGCCCCGTTATGAGGCGGCGGAGATTGTGAATTTGCAGGGGATACGAGATGAGGCGCGGCGGCGGCGCTGAGGCAGGGAGGGAGCGAGGGCGATGAAACCGGATGAGTTAAAAAAGGCGGCGGCGGCGCGGGGGGCGCCGGCGTTTGGGCCGGCTACGGAGCTGCGCTGCTGTTTTGGCTGCGCTTTTTGCTGGCCGGATTTGCGGGAGTGGCGCTGCTCTGAGCACAGCTTGAGTTTTGGCCGCATCCAGGAGGTGGAGACGTATTTTAATTTGACCAGCTTTATCTGCG
>CAZDMM010001177.1:0-1930 GCA_964505845.1 uncultured Caldilineaceae bacterium | reverse complement strand
GCCCTGGTCGGCATCGCAGGGCCAAATGAGGGGAATGACAAGTATCTCATTGGGTTTCTCCTGGTCAAAGAACCACTGCAGCATCTCGGCTCTGGGGAAGATGGAGGGTTCCGGCAGGTTTGAGTAGCCATGCAGGTAAAGTAAAATCTGGTTATAAGCAGAATCTTTCAGTTCGTTAAAGAAATTTTCACTACCTACCTCCTCGTACTCATCCATCTTGTGGCGGCGGCAAAAGTAAACTGACTGTTGGGCCTGGTTGTCGTCAATTTTGAAGCTGATTTTTCGGCCCACCCTTAATTTGGGTGACTGGCTGAGAACCCGGTTGGTAATAAAAAACATTTACGTCCTCCCCGATAAACCCATAAAGATAGTCCCGCGCATTTCCATCGGTTGAAACATAATCCAGATAGCGGCAATTAACATCAACAGCAACAGGATGCCCCAGGGCAAAAAAGCTCGCAGCGCGACCTGTCGCTCCTGATAGTGCGAGACAGCAATCTGAAACGTGGCGGCCAGCGCCCCTAACAACCCCAGGTACAAAAAGCCGGTTTGGATGGGAAAGAGCCAGTCCAGCGGCACGGCCGGGCCAAGCTGCCAATAGGGTTGGCCCACTGCAAAGCCGCTGTCGTTGAGATAAGCCTGCATCACCGGGATAATCGTCAGCGCGCCGGTGAGAAAATGGAAGGCATAGTGAGCCAGCCACATGCCAAAACCCAGCGGGGCCAGGCCGTAAATAAAACGGCAGATAAGACCTGGCAGGGATTGGTTACTCCGGCCGCTCAGGAGCCGGCTCAACCAGCCGGTAAAGGTCAGCAAAACTACCGGAATCACAAAAAAGCCGGCAGCAAAAATTAAGAGCAAACCGGGCACTTCTGAGGCAGTATTGAGCCAATTAGCCAGGGTTTGGCGCAGGGCATAGACCGGGGTAATCATGGCAAAGGCGTTAAGATAGGCCCCAAAGGTTAAGACAGCAATCAGGGCGGCCAAATCCCAACGTTGGCTAAAGCGACCAATCCCGGAGCGGTGCGGGTCGGCCCACAATTCTTGGGTTGGCAGGCGAGTGATCAAGCCCACGTTATCATGGGGACAGGCATGCACGCAGTCCAGGCAAAAGGTGCAATCCAGATTGCCCACCTTTTTCTCCTGGAACAGCCACAATTCGCAGCCGCGTTGGGCGGTGAGTTTATTCCCGGCAATGCAATCTTTGGTGTGGCAGGCGGCACAGGTTTGCGCATCCCGAATTTTGATTTCGACGGGGGAGGTGAGCGCCCCAAAAAAGTTGAACTGCCCCAACGGGCAGACATATTTGCAAAATGCTGCCCCTTGAAAAAAGGTGTCTACCAGCAGGGCGGCTAAAAAATAGCCGATGATAAGCCAGGCGGTGAGCCAGGGGCTGGCCCACAAACTAAAGAGTTCATAACAGGCAAAAAAGACGATGAGCAGGGCTACCGCCAGCCACTTATTGCGCCAAAAACGCGGCACAGCCCGCTGCCAGCCCAGCCGCGCCCCCAGCCAGCGGCCAAACTCGCGGGGAAGCATAAATGGGCAGGCCATACAAAACAAATTTCCCACAACCAATAACCCCAGCACCACCAACCCCCGGTAATGAACCCAGGCCGTGACCGTAGCCAGGTTTTTGGGCGCTTGCTGCGGCCCTACCAGGCCATCCAGGGTTACAAATACGGCCGCCGCCAGCAACACCGCTTGCATGCTGCGCCGGGAGTGACGCCAACGTAGGAATGAACCGAGCAGCGGCCAGGTTAAAAGATCGTTGGCGGCCTTGGGGCTAGCAGAGCGGTTTAACTTTTTGGTGAGGGGCTGCAGCGTCATAGGGTTGATTATAGCACGAGCACAGAAGAGGGCAAAGGTTATAGATTCTAAAAACTCCGCAGAAATGATGATAAATTTTGACAGAAAAACATGAATTTAT
>CAZDMM010001176.1:0-1933 GCA_964505845.1 uncultured Caldilineaceae bacterium | reverse complement strand
CAAACTGCTCGCGCAGACGGCGTTGGACCTGGGGAGCTGCCACCGTTCCTTGTAGCTGTAACAGGCGTCCGGTTGTTTCGGCTACAGCGCCAAAAAAGGGATAAGCAGCCATGGACGACGCCGACAACAACCTCAAGATCCTCAAGCCCATGTGTACCGTTTGCCCTGCAATACCTTACGCCCGCCCTTTAACGGTATCTTGGTTGTGATTGTCTTCCGTTTTGAACAACAAGAGCCTGATGGTATGAAACTAGAAAGACGAGAACTCAGCCTTAGTACAGGTCAGATAGCTTGGTATGAATATGACCAAGGCAGCGATATGTTAGAAATTATCTTCCGGCAAGCCGAAGCTACCTGTGCCGTTGAACTAACCGAAAGCATTATCCTAGGCTTTGATTGGGAAACCAACGAACCTTTAAGTTTGGGCTTCATTAGCATTTCACGACTTATCCAGCCTACTGAATATGGTGAGGTTCATTTCCAGTTATTGACGGATGAATGGCCTGATGAAGTACAGGACAAGATATGGGAAATGTTACAGAAGCCACCTTTAACTGAGTTTTTGAAACTCAGTAGCTATACCCCTGCTCACACTCACAAAATTATCCCGATGGCGGTTATCAAGCGATCACATTCGTTAGCTCAAGCAGTATGGCAAAAGTAATCTATCCAAGACCTATTTCCCTTGACGTTTAAAGACGGCTCCTATAGCCGCGAACTTCGTAATTATCAACCAATATAAAGCGTAAAATATTCCCATTTGTTCATTGAGAAAATCATCATCCCTTCCCCGCCGCCCGATAATCCAACCGAATCTCACCCTCCACCGCATCCACCACGGCCAGGCCGCCGCCGTCGGCCAGGGGGCCAAAGAGCATGGCTTCGGCCAGGGGCTTACGCAGCTTCTCGTCAATCAGGCGCGACATGGGCCTGGCCCCAAAATCCTTGTGGTAGCCGTGCTCGGCCAGCCAGTCACGGGCCGCCCCGGTTAATTCCAGGCTGACCGCCCTGGGCTGCAAGGCCGCCCGCAGCTCGTCAATCTGCTTGTCCACAATCTGCTTGATGGTCTCCGAGGCCAGCATGTCAAAGCGCACCACCGCGTCCAACCGGTTGCGAAACTCCGGGCTGAACAGCCGCTCGATGGGTTTTTTGGCCGGGTCGCCGCTGGGCGGAGCGCCGCCTCTAAAGCCGATGGGTTGGGCGGTCAGCTCCCTGGCCCCGTCGTTGGTGGTCATAATCAGCACCACGTTGCGAAAATCGGCCTTGCGCCCGGTGTTGTCGGTCAGGGTGGCGTAGTCCATCACTTGCAGCAAAATATTAAACAGGTCGGAGTGGGCCTTTTCAATCTCATCCAACAGCACCACCGAGTAGGGATGACGGCGCACGGCGTCGGTGAGCAGGCCGCCCTGGTCAAAGCCCACGTAGCCGGGCGGCGCGCCAATCAGCCGGCTGACGGTATGCTTCTCGGAATATTCGCTCATATCGTAGCGCAGCAGTTCGACCCCCAAGGCGCGGCTGAGGACGCGGGCCAGCTCCGTTTTGCCTACCCCGGTCGGGCCAAAAAACAGAAAGGAGCCGACCGGCTTGTTGGGCAGGCGCAGCCCCGCCCGCGAGAGCCGGATGGCGGCCACGATGGCCTCGATGGCCCCATCCTGCCCAAAAATATAGCGGCGCAGGGTGTCATCCAGGCTTTTGAGCCGCTGCCGGTCATCCCCTGAGACGGTTTCGGCGGGCACTTTGGCCATGCTGGCCACCACCGCCTCCATCTCGGCCCGGCCCAATAGCGGCGACTCGTCGCCGGCCTGGCGGCGCAGGCGTTGGCGCGCCCCGGCCTCGTCCAGCACGTCAATAGCCTTGTCGGGCAGAAAACGCTCGTTGATGTGCTTGGCGGCCAATTCCGCTGCCACTCGCAGAGCCTCGTCGCTGTAGGTAA
>CAZDMM010001175.1:0-1939 GCA_964505845.1 uncultured Caldilineaceae bacterium | reverse complement strand
AGGCGTTCGGCCTGGTGGACCTCCCAGCGAAAGTCTATCTGCCGTTCGGCCATCAACTTGCGATTCCCCAACATCACGCTATGCCCTTCAGCCTGGGCTTCAACGCCGTGACCGGGGATGGCGTTGAAGGCGGTGGGGTCGGTCAAGGGTAGTCCCGTAAGTTGAGCGGCGCGGACAATGGCTTCGCCCAGGGGATGCTCGCTGTTCTTCTCGGCCATCGCCGCCCAGCGTAGCACCGCGTTGGGCAAGTGTCCTTCGGGCCGGGGATATTCGACAATGTCGGTTACACTCGGCTCGCCCCGGGTTAAGGTGCCAGTCTTGTCAAAGACAATGGTCTGCAATTTGCTGGCTTTCTCGATAGCCTCCGCTCCTTTGAACAGGACTCCGTACTCGGCGGCTTTGCCCGTCCCGGCCATCATCGCGCTGGGCGTGGCCAGTCCCACCGCACAGGGGCAGGAGATGACCAGCACCGTCACCGACAGCAGCAAGGAGAAGCCAAAGACGCCAATCTCACCCAGCGTGGCGGGCGACAGGATGAAGGCGCTGTTGGGGTCGAAGAACATCTGATAGCCCCAGAAGAACCAGAAGACAAAGACGACAATGGCCAGGGCGTGGACGCCGAGGATGAAGTGCCCGGCGACCCAGTCGGCCAGCTTCTGGATAGGCGCTTTGCTGGCCTGGGCATCTTCCACCAGTTTGATGATCTGGGCCAGGGCCGTGTCTTTACCCACTTTGGTGGCTTCAAACTTAAAGGCCCCGGTCTTGTTCAGTGTCCCGCCGATGACCGGGTCGCCGGCTTTCTTCTCCACCGGTAGGCTCTCCCCGGTCAACATGGACTCGTCCACCGCCGAATAGCCTTCCCTGACCTGGCCATCCACCGGAATGCTCTCGCCGGGGCGGACCAGCAGCAGATCGCCGGCCTCGACTTCCTCGGCCGGGATCTCTTCTTCTTGCCCGTTGCGGATGACGCGAGCCAGCTTGGGTTGGAGTTTCATCAACTTGCGGATGGCTTCCGAGGTGCGACCCCGGGTCAGGGCTTTCAGGTAGCGACCCAGCACGATAAAAAATGTCAGCAGGGCGGCGCTTTCAAAAAACGTTGCGCCCTCGCCGCCGAAACCGGCAGCGGGGAAGAGGGTGTTCAGCACGGCGATCCCGTAGGCCGCACCGATGCCGGTGGCATAGAGTAGGTTCATATCCGTTACCCCGTGCTTCAGCCCGCGCCAGGAATTGATGAAAAACTGGCGGCCAGGGCCGAAGACAATCGGTGTGGTCAGCAAGCCCAAAACCCACTTGTACGACAGGAATTCCGGGACGAGCGCCCGGAAGGGGCCAAGCATCTCGTAAAATGTGCCGATCATCACCAACAGGCCAATGATCCCGGCGATGAGCAGGTTCCTGCCCTGGCGCTTGATTTCATCTTCCCGCGCCTGACGCTCCCGGTCGAGCGCGTCCACGCCAGCGCTGCGTTCCTGGGCTTCGTAGCCCACCTCATGCACAGCTCGCTTCATCGCCGTAGCGGTGACGACGCCAAGGATGTAGGTGACCCGGGCTGTGCCCAGGCCAAGATTTACCGCTGCCCCAGTCACTCCGTCGAGTTCGGTCAATGCCCTTTCGACGTGGGCGACACACGAGGCGCAGGTCATCCCATTCACTTGTAAGGTCAGTTCGGTGGTGGGTACGGTATAGCCGACCTCGGCAATGGCCCGGGTTAACTCCGGTATCGTCACTTGGGTCGGTTTATAGCTCAGGGTCACTTTGTTGGTCGCCAGAGTAGCGACGACATTCGTCACGCTGGGCAGTTCTTCGAGGGCATTTTCAACGTGAGCGATGCAGCCAGCGCAGCTCATCCCTTCAACGGGTAGACTGAGTGATTTTAGATTAGTGGTCATAACAGTTCCTTTCTATAACTGGCGGTCAGGAGCCGCCCAGAAGCTGATAA
>CAZDMM010001174.1:0-1949 GCA_964505845.1 uncultured Caldilineaceae bacterium | reverse complement strand
TTGGTAGGTGTAATAGGTATTGACATTACCCTGGAAAAAATGATTGACCAGATTATCAATGTGCAAATCCAACAAACTGGCTTTGCCTTCTTGATGTCGCACAGTGGCCAGGCCATAGCCTTTCCCGAGCGCGGCGCCGAGTTCTTGGGTTTCAAAGGAGGTTTGGAGGGAGACTTTGGCAACAATGAGCAATTCTCATTCTTTCTGACTGAGGCAAATGATGCCAGCTTCCAGGCCATCATCGCCAAAATGCAGGCCGGCGACTATGATCTGACCACTTATACCCTGCCTGCAAATGGGCGGGAATATTTCTTTACCTACTACCCGGTTAGCCTGACCGGCTGGAGTGTCGGTTTAGTTGTGCCGGTTGAAGAAGTGATTGCCCCCGCTACCCACACCAATGCACAAATACAACAAAGCATGGAAGCTACATCGCGCGATATTGCCAGGCGCTCCAATGAACTACTGGCGACTTTTAGTATGATTTTGGGCTTGATTGGGGTCATCATCTGCCCGGTAGCTCTGGTTTTCTCCAGAACCATCTCACACCCTATCAAAACTTTGGATGAAGGCTCCCGAAAGATTTGGGCCGGTGAATTGGGACACCGTATCACCGTTAAGTCAGGAGATGAGATTGAAGGCTTGGCCAAAACGTTTAATCAAATGGCGGCTGATTTAGAGGTTAAAGTTGCCGAAATAGAGACCGCTAACGCCAAACTGCGTAAATTAGATGAACTGAAATCGCAGTTCATCTCCATGGCTTCCCACGAACTTAGAACCCCACTGATTGCCATCCAGGGTTATGTTGACCTATTACGCGATAGCCAGGTTAAGAATTTTGGCCTTGAGCAGCGCAAAATGCTCGATACAGTTTCTCGAAATACTACCCGGCTGGCTCGCATCGTCAGCGAACTGCTTGACATTTCTAGAATTGAAGAGAACAAACTGATTTTAAGACAAGAACCTCTATATTTAGCCGATATAATTACCGAGGTGGTAGCTGAACAAAAACCATCCCTGGACAGACGTCGGCATACTGTAACTTCAAATATTCAGTCAGATTTACCGCAGGTTATAGGCGACCGGGACCGTATTGCCCAGGTCATCATCAATCTACTGGGCAATGCTATCAAATATACCCCCGACGGCGGGCATATCCAGATTAAAGCCGGCGCTGAAAATAACCACGTTCAACTTAGTATTATTGATAACGGGATTGGTATCAAAGCTGAACACATCGGCCAATTATTCAAACGTTTCTCCACTGTAGGCGATGTAACCAAACATCGTACCAGCAAAGAAGATTTTTTGGCTGGGGGTACAGGATTAGGGTTATCAATTGTAGAAGGTATTATCAAAGCGCATGGAGGCACAGTATGGGTAGAGAGCCAGTATGGGCAGGGGTCAACATTCCACTTTACTCTACCCAAAACCGACCCGGCAGATTTATCTGAACGGGGTAAGGATACATCTGTGGCCGAGCCACAACAATTATACAAGGTCACTCAATATGATAATAGTACTGATGCAATTTTCATTAAGAACCAGGGGCGGCTCAAGATTTTGACCATTGATGACGAGGAAGATGTGTTGGCTGTTACCCAAGAGATGCTGGCCGATAATTATGAGATTATCCCGGTCAGAACCAGTGCTACCGGCCTGAAAGAAGCTATTACTAACAAACCAGACCTCATTTTGCTTGACGCCTGGATGCCCGGCATTTCTGGCTACGATATTTGTAAAACGCTCAAGCGCAACATCAAAACTAAGGATGTGCCCATCATCTTCTGTACCGCTGCAGCCCAGAGTATGGATGAGGCCAGAGCACGGGATGCCGGCGCCGATGGCTTTGTCAGCAAACCCTTCAAAAAAGATGACCTGATCCGTCTAATTGAGAGCTTCAGGCTAAAAGAGTAAACCTATGAATGTTAAACCTAAAATATTAGTGG
>CAZDMM010001173.1:0-1952 GCA_964505845.1 uncultured Caldilineaceae bacterium | reverse complement strand
AGAAGCCGGTGCAAGTCGGTTTCTCGCCTGATGGCAAATTTGTCTACGTTTCGCTCAACGCCGAGAACGCCGTCGGTAAGGTTGACGTGGCCACGCGGGCGCTCGTCGGCAAAGTCAACGTCGGTGTTGGTCCTATTCAGGTCTTCGTGACCCCGGACAACAAGTACTTGCTGGCCGCCAATCAGGGCACGAAAGAAAATCCCAGCACCACCATTTCGATCATTGATACGGCTACTTTCGCCGTTGCCGGCACGGTAGAAACGGGTAAGGGCGCGCATGGCGTCGTCATTGACCCGTCGAGCCGGTACGCCTACATCACGAATATCTACGGGAATGATGTGGCCGTGCTTGACATCGCTGCGCAGAAAGTCGTGGCCACAATTCCGTCCGGCGCCGGGCCGAATGGCATCAGTTTCTCGCCGCTCGTGCCGGCTTCAGCTCCGGCCGCACGAATCGAAATCGAAATGCCAGATATGGATGACATGCAAAGTATGGGGGACTGAGCTGGGAAGCACAAGGGGCAGGCCGCCACTTGAGCATACGCTTACCTGTGTCGGCCTCCCCAACGTTGCAACCTGGCGCTCGCATTACCTGCACACCTATAGTTTGGAGTAAATATTATGATCGGTAACACCCTGCGGCTGGGCCACCTCTTTGGCATTGAACTCAAACTTGACTATTCCTGGTTCATCGTCTTTGTCCTGGTCACCTGGTCTCTGTCCGGCGAATACTTCCCCAAGATCCACCCTGGCTGGTCGGACAGCGTCTACTGGGCGATGGGCGTGATGACCGCCCTGCTCTTCTTCGCTTCGGTGGTGGCGCATGAGCTGGCCCATAGCTTTGTCTCACAGGCTCACGGCGTACCAGTCCGCGACATCACTCTCTTTATCTTCGGCGGGGCGGCGCATATCAGCCAGGAGCCCAAGAGCGCCCGGCACGAGTTTCTGATGGCTCTGGCCGGCCCGGCCGCCAGCCTGGTCATCGCCGCCCTTTTGGGCCTGCTGTGGCTGGTCAGCCAGCCTGTCAGCCCCTTACTCCACGCCCTGGCCGGCTGGCTGGCCTGGATCAACCTGGCTCTGGGCCTGTTTAATCTCATCCCCGGTTTCCCCATGGACGGAGGCCGGGTCTTCCGCGCTATGGCCTGGAGCGTTACCGGCAATCTGCGGCGGGCCACCCTAATTACCGTAGAGTTAGGAAAAGTGGTGACTATTGGCCTTATCTTCTGGGGTGTCCAGCAAATCTTCAGTGGCAACTGGGCTAATGGATTGTGGATCTCCTTCATCGGCTGGTTCGTGGCTAACGCTTCTGCGGTTAGCTACCAGCAGATTACCATACGGGAGTTGCTGGCCGGTCACACCGTCCGCAAAGTGATGATGACCGATTGCCCGCACCTCCTGCCTCGGCTGACCCTGGATGTAGTGGTGGATCATCTGGTGCTGCCGAGTGGCCGGCACTGTTTCCCGGTCGTGGAAAAAGATCAACTGCACGGCCTGCTCACTCTGCATCGCATCAAGGAAGTACCGCGAGCACAATGGAACACTACCCGCGTGGAAAACGTAATGATTCCTTTGGCCGAGTTAAAGACGGTACGATCCGATGATGACTTAATCACCGTCTTTGAGCGGATGACGACTGAAGATGTTAACCAATTCCCGGTGGTCGATACTGATGGGCGGCTGTTAGGTATGATCGCTCACGATAATGTATTGACTTACCTAAATATCCGGGTTGCGTTAAGCCAACAGCCCCGCAAGTGAGGCGTATGCGCCATTTTGCGCGGGTCATAACGGGCTAAACGGCGCTCTCCTCCGTTAAACATCAATGGTATGATGAAAATGTAAATCAATGATTTTTGGAGGAACCTTAATGGATGCTGAACGAAAATTTACGATTAGCCATTGGCTGCGCTCGCCGACCGGCCTGGTCTTGCTGGCCTTCCTGGCCATCGCTGC
>CAZDMM010001172.1:0-1962 GCA_964505845.1 uncultured Caldilineaceae bacterium | reverse complement strand
AATATCAACAAAGAGATGGGTCCTGATGCGCCTCAGGTCGTCGTGCAGCAGGTCAGGCTTGGTTAACTCATCGCTATCCTCGTAAGCCCCCGGCTCTTCACGCAGTACCGCCTCGACCAACCCTCGCCAATCGGTCGGTCCCCGCTGCACCCGCCGGATAATAGCTAAACAACGCCGCAGCACATGCCACTGGCTGTCACGAGAACTACGCGCCATAACATCCCCCCTTGATTAAGGCCCGGTATCTTTAATAGACCTCTATACATTGTCGCTGCTGCCAAATAAGCATATAATTAGCGCCAGGTCTATACCTTTACCCTCACCGCGACCGGTGAGCATGTTTATTATAAATCTATGGGAGCAACTTATGAAACGTGACCAGGTAACCATTGAAGGCAATGAGGCCGCGGCCTACATTGCCCACAAAACCAACGAGGTGATCGCCATCTATCCCATCACCCCCTCCTCCCCGATGGGCGAATACGCCGATCACTGGAGCGCCACCGGCGTCAAAAACCTGTGGGGCAGCGTGCCCAAAGTCATCGAGATGCAGTCGGAAGGAGGCGCAGCCGGCGCGGTTCACGGCGCGCTGCAGGCCGGGGCGCTGACCACCACCTTTACCGCCAGCCAGGGCCTGCTGTTGATGATCCCCAACATGTACAAAATTGCCGGCGAATTGACCAGCACCGTCTTTCACATCGCCGCCCGCACCTTAGCCACCCAATCCCTCTCCATCTTTGGCGACCATAGCGACGTGATGGCCGCCCGCGCCACCGGCTGGGCCATGCTCTTTGCCAACTCGGTGCAGGAGGTGCTGGATTTTGCCCTGATTGCCCAGGCCAGCACCCTGGAAGCCCGCCTGCCCTTTATGCACATCTTCGACGGTTTCCGCACCTCGCACGAGATCATGAAGATCGAGATGCTGACCGACGACGACATCCGGGCCATGATTGACGAAGATCTCATCCATGCCCACCGCCGGCGCGCCCTCACCCCGGATCGGCCCTTCATTCGCGGCACGGCCCAAAACCCCGATACCTTCTTCCAGGCCCGTGAAACGGCCAACCCCTTCTACCTGGCCGTGCCGGAGATTGTGCAGCAGCGCATGAACCAACTGACTAAATTGGTGGGCCGCCAATACCACCTCTTTGATTACGTCGGCGCGCCCGACGCCGAGCGGGTGCTGGTGCTGATGGGTTCCGGCTGCGAGGCGGCCGAGGAAACGGTCAACTACCTGGTGGAGCGGGGCGAGAAGGTCGGGCTGGTCAAGGTGCGCCTCTACCGGCCTTTTGCCGTCGAGCATTTCCTCCAGGCCCTGCCGGCCACCACCCGCGTCATCGCCGCCCTGGACCGCACCAAAGAACCCGGCGCTACCGGCGAGCCGCTCTACCAGGACGTGGTCATTGCCGTCAGCGAGGGCCTGGCCAGCGGCGCAGCACCCTTTACCGCCTTCCCCAAAATCATCGGCGGGCGCTACGGCCTGTCGTCCAAAGAGTTCACCCCGGCCATGGTCAAGGGCGTCTTTGACGAAATGGCCAAGGCCAAGCCCAAAAATCACTTTACCATCGGCATCCAGGACGACGTGACCCACACCAGCCTGGAGTTTGACCCCGGCTTCAACATCGAGCCGCCCGACGTGACGCGGGCCGTTTTCTGGGGCCTCGGCTCCGACGGCACGGTGGGGGCCAACAAAAACTCGATCAAAATCATCGGCGAAGAGACGCCTTTCTACGCCCAGGGCTACTTTGTCTACGACTCCAAAAAGGCCGGGGCGCGCACCGTTTCTCACCTGCGCTTTGGCCCGCGCCCCATCCACAGCACCTACCTGATCAGCCGGGCCAACTTTGTGGCCGTGCACCAGTCTGGCTTTATCGAGCGCTTCAACCCGCTGGAACTGGCCGAGGAGGGCGCAATCTTCCTGCTCAACACCCCCCTGCCGCCCGACCAGGTCTGGGACAGCCT
>CAZDMM010001171.1:0-1963 GCA_964505845.1 uncultured Caldilineaceae bacterium | reverse complement strand
AGATTATTGAGAAGAACGGACGGCCCGAGTGGGCCGTGCTGCCCTATGAGGAGTATCAGCGTCTCGTGGCAGAGGCGGAGATGCTACAAGATATCCGGGATTATGATGAAATCAAGGTGGCCCTAGCCAACGGAGAAGAAGAATTGATTCCGAGCGAGGTTACTTACGCTTTGCTGGATGGGGAAAATCCTATTCGGGTGTGGCGAGAGTATCGGGGCTTGACCCAACAGCAAGTCGCTACTCAAGCAGGCATCAGCAAACCTTATTTATCCCAACTTGAGTCGGGGCAGCGCAAAGGTACGACCCAGGTTTTGGCCGAGATTGCTAAAGCCTTGAGCGTGTCGCTGGGTGATTTGGTCATGGCTGAAGGGGGAGGCGTAACGTGAGAGCATCGCATTTATCAGCGCCACTCTCGACAATTGGTGTTGGCGCTACTAAACAACCCTTTAGCTCGCCCTTGTTGACCCGAAACTGGGTGAAATAGGATCGGCAACTTGGTGGTGATATAACGAACATATTTACACGATGCTTTTATGGCCCATTCTTGGTTACCACAGGCAGATAAATGGAATGAGTGGACGAAATCCCCATCAATGCATATAGGCCCAGTTCAGTAATGGTGGTGATGACTGCATGATGTTCGGCATCGAGTTCGCCCGCCAGGGGCTGCCATGCTGCTGTCTGGAAATTCCAGCGATAGATCTCCAGGTTATCAAGCGTTGAGCTGACTGCCCCATCGTAGTGCAACCTCAGCACGGCCGGCTTAATCAAATCAGTTACATTATTCGAAGCGGTGACTTCATAAGCCTCGCCTACAATGCTTAGACCATGGGGTGGCAGTCCGGGCAGTCCCCAGGGTGAGGCCACCAGGAAATTAACTACACTCAAGGGCAAAGAGCCGGCTTCCAGATGCAAGGCCAGGTTCCCGTCATTAGAGAAGAGCGTTGTATCACTGATATTCAGCGTTTGTTGCAGCCGGTAATCAACGTTGAGATCAAAAAATTGGTTGGCATGAGACCCCAGCACCTTTGCATGTCCGGTCATGGCTGCAGGGATAAAGCTAACCTCCACCTGATGATTACCTGTGCCAGGGTCAAAAGGAATAGCCGCCGAAGGGCCAACATTATCTGGCCCGGTTAAGATGTAGGTCAGATTGTCGGCCGGTAAGGTGTGAGTCATGACCAGACGTAAGCCATCTAGCTGACCACCACTACTGGCGGTTGGCCATAATCTCAAGTACGGCCCACCACCAACATTTTGGATGTTTGGCCCACCGCCGGTCAGCTCCAGGCAACCCGATGGAGGCGCTACCACTGAGCCGGATAATGTGCCATCGAGCGACACAACTTTTAAGCTGTCTCCCGGCTTGGCTCCAACTATCTCAAGCCTACCGGCGGTGTTAGTTAAGCCCTCATCCATAGCCCGACCATTGCCCAGGTAAAGGGTTATCCATGTTCCCTGGCTGTAAGGCATGCCGTTGCGGCAGACCTGTAATAAAAATGGCTGCGGTGAAACGCCGGTATTGAAGAGGGTTACATTGGGAAAGGGAAGCGCCGCCGGGATGGTACTGGGACCGGGAACAGCATTACCCACTCCAACCCGTTGATCGGGCGAGACCAGCCGCCAGTGGTTTTGTCCAGAGGCGTCGCCATAGCGCCGCCGGAGCGTCTGCCAATCGGATTCTCCCCGGTTGAGCTGATGTTGAACCGTTGTCTGGCACCAGTTTGTCCAGCGTCCCACATCGGCCAATTCGCTGGTAGTGTAATGGAAATCCATGATGCTGGCCGCGGTCAGTGGATTGGCCGGGTTACGATTATCGGACCCGGTACAAAAAGCCTGGTGTTGGCCGGTTAACTCACCCCCGATAATATTGTACCCAAAATATTCGTCGTACAGGCCCAGCCCATAGTGACCAAATTCATGCACCAGGGTGCGGAAACCATTATCCAGGCTCCACTCACCG
>CAZDMM010001170.1:0-1975 GCA_964505845.1 uncultured Caldilineaceae bacterium | reverse complement strand
AGCGTGAACCAGTTGCACTTTTTCCAGGGCGGCGGCGGCCAACTCGGTGATAAAGCCAAACAGTTCGATCTCATCCTCGGTGAACTCGTGGCGGTGCATGGTTTGCACGTTGGCCGCGCCGATGACTTTATCCCGGTTGACCAATGGCATAGCCATGAGTGAAGAGAACTTGCTTTCGCCAGAACCCAGGATGCGATAGAAGCGCACATCCTTAAAAGCGTCGGTAATAGCCAGCGTTTCCCGGTGCTCGGCGGCCCAGCCGGTGAGACCCGCGCCGTGTGGCAAATAGAACTCGCCGATGCCGGCCTGGTTGAGGCCGGTGGTGGCGGCTAAAACTAATTTATCGCCGGTAGGGTTGTAGAGGTAGATGGAGCAGGAGTCCACGTGCATCACCTCGGTGGTGCGACGGGTGATGAGGTCCAGGGTGTCGTGCAGGTCTTGGGCTTCGGCAATAGCCCGGCTGATCTCTCGCACCGCCGCTAATTGGGCGATTTTTTGGCGGAGGTGGGCTTCGAGGGTAGACATAATTAGTAGCCAGATGTCAGTAGTCAGATGATAATAACGGGTAGACAGTCAATGACATTGGGTGGTTAGTGGACAATAATTAACTGATTTCTGGCTACTGACTACTGTTTACTGATAACTGTCTACTGGCACCGCTCGCAGATGCCTTGAAATTCTAGTAGGTGGCTCAAAATTTGAAAATGATACTTTTCGGCCAGGTCGCGGCTGAGTTCTTCGGCGTGGCAATTTTCAAACTCATAAACGGCCCCGCACTTGGAGCAGACAAGGTGGTGATGCCCTCCGGCGGCGGAGACAAAGCGCTGGGTTGGCTCGCTAAGATAGAGGGGCCTGAACAAATTAAGCTCCACCAGCACTTCCATGGTACGGTAGACCGTGGCCCGGCTGAGGTGAGGGTAAATTTTTTTGCCCTCCCTCAAAATTTGGCCGTGGTCGAGATGCTCCGGGTATGTTCCCAGCACTTCCAACACAGCCAAACGCGAGCGGGTCAACTTGTAGCCGGCCTCTTTAAGCTTTTGGGCTAACTCGGCACTTTTTATCATGCTAACTCAGGCTTTACCTGGTTGGACTGTAAAATAAAATGAGGCGATTGTCAAAAAAATCATGACCACTGCGCCAAACAAAGCTCAATGGTCAGGCCCGGCCCAAAGGCCAGCAGCAGGGCGTAATCGCCCGGTTGGGGCCGGCCTTGCTGCATGATTTCATCCAAAACAAAAAAGATGGTGGCCGAGGACATGTTGCCGTAGCGGCGCAGCACGGCGCGGGAGTAGCTGAGGGCCTCCTCAGGCAAAGCCAAAGCTGCCCCCACATAATCCAAAATTTTAGCCCCGCCGGGATGAATCCCCCAAAAACGAATAGCGGTCAAATCCAGGCCGGGGCGGGCTAAGAAATCTTTGACCACTTCGGGGACCAGATTCTTTAAAATTTTGGGGACGCTGGTGGCCAGCCGAATCTCAAAGCCGGTGTCGGACAGGTGAAAGCCCATTAAATCGTGGCTGTTATAATCGCTGTAGGTCATGCTATCCAATAGCCGCAGTTGGCCCGGCCTGCCGGCTGCCGGCCCGACCACGACGGCGGTCAACCCATCGCCAAATAAAGCGCCGGCGACCATGTTTTCCAGGCTGGCCCCGTGTTGAAAATGAAGCGTGCCAAACTCGATGGCTAAGAGCAGGGCGTGGCTCTGCGGGCGGGCGGCCAGTTCTAGCGTGGCCCGGTCCAGGCCGGTCAAGCCGGCCTGACAGCCCATACCGATGAGGGCGGTGCGCCGCAGGTTGGCGCGCAACCCCAAATCACCCGCCAGCAGCACATCCAGGCCGGGGTCATCAAAGCCGGTACAGGAAACAACAATAAAATGGTCAATATCGCCGGGGGCCAGCCCGGCTTTGGCCAGGGCGTGATTAATAGCGGTACAGGCCAGGGGACGGGCGGCTTGCATGAAAAGATCGTTGCGAGT
>CAZDMM010001169.1:0-1976 GCA_964505845.1 uncultured Caldilineaceae bacterium | reverse complement strand
ATAATATAAATGAAGATACCCAATAAGGTCACAAGTGTCCAGAGCACAAAAGCCAGCCACATCCAATAACGCAGCACGCCAATTTTGCGAGGCAAAATTTTTAAGCCGGCCAGCAAACAATAAATAGCAACTCCCTGGGCCAGCAGCCCCAGGAGACCATGCAGCGTGGGCACCAGAAAAAAGGTCTGGCCTAAGTTAGCCGGCACATCGGGGGCAATGTTCATGAAGGAGGGGATCATCACAAAAGCAATAAAAAACAGGTTCAAAACCACCACCGGTATTTGGAGGCGATCATGCCATTTATATTTGCGATTCAGTTGAGCGGTCACGCCCAAACACAACATGATGAAAAAGAGGATATGGACCACCAAATTAATATCTGCTAAGAGGCTGGCTTTAGTGCCCAAAAAACCAGGGGTGTTTCTTAAAGCTTCCATAACGATGCTCCTCCTGAGGTTTTTGCCTGGCGTTGCGTACCAGATATATTTTTTACGCTGATGGTGTGAAACGCGATGGGGACTCCGAGCTAATGCTGCACAGTATACAATATATTAATCTTACTTTGCAAGGGTTCCTTGATACTATTTGGACAGATGGACGAACAGAGGGTTGGAAGGGGTACCCATCCTCCAACCTTCCCTACAACTTTATGGCCGGGATCGCAGCGCCAGGCGAATCTGGTTGACCAGGGTCAACCAACCCTGGCCCTTTTCGGCAAAACCGTCGGCCCCGGCAGCACTGGCCTGCAAGCGGGCGCGCTCGTCGCTGTGCACGGTCAAAAAAATGACCAGTGGCGGCCTGGGCAGCGCTTTCAGTTGGCGGGCGACGCTGTAGCCATCCATATCCGGCAGCTCCACATCCAGAAGCACCACTTCTGGCTCTAATTGTATGGCCTGTTGAACCGCTTCCAGGCCGGCCCCGGCTTCGCCGACAACCCGCAGGTTTTGCTCATCTTCCAGCAGCCAGCGCAGGGCTTCGCGCACCACCGGCATGTCATCCACAATTAAAATGGTGTGCGGATTGAGTTTGGTAGACATGTCCCGGCTAACATCAACCGGCCGGCTGCCGGCCTGAACGGCGGTAAGCCTGCCAACCTTTCAGCAGCCCAGAAGCCCCCAGCAGCACAAACAGCCCTGCCCAGGCCCATGTGCCGGGCCAAAACCAGTCAACCCGATGCACCGAGGCATCCACCACCACCCCCCCCACCACCCCCAACAGGCCCAAACACCGGTCAGCCAGGGCCATTGGCCGCAGTTCAACCGGCGCAGCGGCCCCGGCCATGATGAAGGTACCGACAGCCCCGCCGATAAAAATGGCGCTGTAAAGCTGGCCGTGAAAATCATCCAGCTTCCAGGGCCAAAAGGCGCTAAAAAGGGCCGGGGCCAAAAACAGGCCCAGGCCGTACAGGCCCAATAAAGCCGACTCCCCTTGCAGCCACAGCCGCAGCCAGCCGGAAACCGGGCCGGCGCCGGCCGGCCGGGGTAAACCCCGGCACCGCCACAAAAACCAGGCGGAAATCAGCGCCGAACCCAGGTATAAAATTAACCAGAGCCAGGTCACTCGTCGCTGCGGGTTAAAGTGGTCAAAATAGAGCAGGGAGACAACGGAGACAACAGCGGTAAAGACCAAAGCGATGGGCATAGCTACCCGGGCCGGGGCCCAACGATTGGCAAAGAGCATGATCAGCACAACCACCATCTCCGAGGCGTAGATGGCCCCTAAAAAACGGGTATTGAATGGGGTCAAGGCCCAGGGCCAGCGTTGAACCACCAGGCTTGGATAGAAAAACAGGCCAACCCCGGCGATAAGCACCAACAGCACCACCCCCATGAACAAACGCAGCGGCCAACCCAACCCAGGGTTAAGAGCGTTGTCTGACATAAGAATCCCCCCTTTCTAGTAGGTAAGCGTATCAAAAACCTGCTGCGCCGGCATCAGGCTACAGATAGTTTTTTAGAATCTAAAAGTAAGGGGAA